>CAYZDB010000379.1:0-2902 GCA_964476985.1 uncultured Acidobacteriota bacterium
CTGATTCGTCGCGTGATCCCCGAGCGTGCGGAGCGCGCCCGGATCGATCATGGTGTGGTGCCGGGAGTGGGGATCGAACCCACACGACCTTACGGTCAGGGGATTTTAAGACAGGAAGTAAGGGGCAATGAAATCAGCAGGTTGCTGATTCGTTGCCCTTTTTCTTTTCCGAGCGTTACGGGTAGCGACCGTGGTTTCCGAGCGTTATGGACACCCAGGTGGACACCGGGACCTAACGCGGGTGCCGGTGTCGATGGTGCTCGTCGTGCACGTGCGGGTGGGCGTGGAGGACCGGCGCGTGCTCGTGTTCGTGAACGTGCCCGGCAGACGGCTCGCACGCCGCCCCGCGGGAATGGTCGTGGTGCCCATCGAGATGGTCGTGCCGGTGGGCGTGCCGGATGGAGCGATGGGCGTGCGCATGAGCGTGACGGTCGACCGCCAGCATCACCGCGCCGATCGCACAAGCCACGAGCGCTGCCCAGCTTCCTGAACTGCCCTGCTCGCCGAGGAACAGCAGGCTCCAGGCGAAGCCGAAAGCTGGCCCGGTCGCGAACAGTCCCGCATTCAGCGCCGCTCCGATCCGTCTGAGAGCCAGCAACTCCATCACGAGCGACGCGCCGACACCGACCCCGCCGGCCAGGAAGAGCAGCCCCCACCCCCGGGCATCGCGCGGCCACGCGCTTCCCGCCGAGGCCAGGATCAGCACCACGCCGGCGCCGACCCCCTTCATCGAGACGACGAGGAGCGGATCGAGATCGCTGGCGCCGCGCGCCAGCGTGTTGTCCGCCGCCCAGGCCACGCACGCCGCCACGATCAGCGCGACACCCGTTCCGGAGGCAGTCCTGGCACCGCCGAGGTCGACACCGGGCCAGGACAGCAGCACGACCCCCGCGCCCACGAAGAAGAGACCGGCGATTGCCCGGCGTCCGGGCCGCTCGCCCAGCACGAACATGGCGGCAGCCACGGTGAAGGCGAACTCGAGATGCTGCACGACCGCGGCGGTGTGTCCCGCCACGCGCGAAACCCCGGCGAAGAAGAGTGCAGGGCCGAGCATCCCGCCGAAGACGATCAAGCCAAGGAGCCTCTGGTAATCCCCGCGCGTCAGCGGCCGCCCGAGCGCGGTCATTCCGGCGCTGCGGCGCAGGAGCAGCGCCGCCAGCGCCACCGCGCCGGCTGCGAGGTAGGCCAGCCCGGCCGCCCGGAGCGGCCCCACGTGCACCAGGGCACCCTTGGCGGCTGGCGTGAGCACGCCGAACATCGCCGCCGCCCCGAGCGACAGCAGGACTCCGGCCGTCGCGCGGCGGCGGTCGGACGGGGCTCGCAACTCAGTCATCGCCGGCGGGCCGCCGGCGACCGAACTTGAGGTACGCGATCGGCACCACGATCATGTTCAGCGCCGTCGCGGACAGCAGTCCGAACAGGATGACGACCGCCATCGGTGCCTCCAGCTCCGCTCCCGGGTGCGCGCCCGCCAGCGCCAGCGGGATCAGCGCCAGCCCGGCGGACAGCGCGGTCATCAGGATCGGCACGACCCGCTCCCGCGCCCCGCGCACCACGGCCTCGCGCAGCGTCGGCACGCCCTCTTCGTCGAGCAGGTGCCGGATGTGCGAGATCATCATGATGCCGTTCCGCGTCGCGATCCCGAAGAGCGCGATGAAGCCGATGATCGACGCCACCGAGAGGATGCCTCCCGCAGCGAAAACGCCCACCGCCCCGCCGATCAGGGCGAGCGGCAGGTTGAGCATGATGATCGCCGCGTCGCCCAGCGAGCGGAAGGCCGCCGCGAGCAGGACGAAGATGCCGAGGATGACGGTCAGCCCCAGCCACAGCAGGCGGCGCGAAGCCGCGGCTTCGCTCTCGAACTGACCGCCGTACTCGATCGAGTAGCCTGCGGGCAGGCGGACCGCGTCCGCGACGGCCTGCCGGATCCCGTCCACGACGGACCGCAGATCGCCGCCTGCCACGTTGGCCGCAACCACGAGCTTGCGCTGCCCGTTCTCGCGGCTGATGTAGTTCGGCCCGCGGTCCTCCCGGATCGCCGCCACCGCCTCCAGCGGGACGCGCACCCCGGACGGTGTGTCGATCCGGGTACTGCGGATCGCGTCAAGGTCGGCCTGGACCTCGGCCGGGTAGCGCAGGACGAGCGGGAAGGCGACCTGGCCTTCGTAGACCTGGCCGACCTCGCGGCCGACGAACGCCGTGCGCATCGCTTCCGCCGCCGCTCCGGCGGGCTGGCCGTAGCGGGCCAGCGCCAGCCGGTCGAAGTGGACCCGCACCGTCGGGATGTTGGCCTGCGCCTCGACCGCGACGTCGACTGCCCCCGGCACGCCGCGCGCCACGCGCTCGACCTCCAGGGCGAGCTCGCGCAGCACGCCGAGGTCCGACCCGAAAACCTTGATCGCGATATTGGCCCGCGTCCCCGACAGCATGTGATCGATGCGATGCGAGATCGGCTGCCCCACCGTGACGTTCATTCCCGGAACCAGCGACAGCCGCGCGCGTATCGCCTCGAGGACCTCCTCCTTCGGCCGCTCCGCCATCTTCAGGTTGACGTCGATCTCGGCCGACTCGACGCCCTGGAGGTGCTCGTCCAGCTCCGCGCGGCCGGTCCGGCGTGCGGTCGCCGTCACCTCAGGGATTTCGAGCAGCAGCCGCTCGACCGCCGCGCCGAGCGCATTCGACTCGTCGAGGCTCGTCCCCGGGAGCGTCACCGCGCTGATCGTCAGCGTGCCCTCGTTGAATTCCGGAAGGAAGGTTCGTCCCATCAAGGGGAACGACGCGATCGCCGCGAGCATGAGTAGTGCGGCTCCGGCCAGGATCGCCTTTGTGTGTTGCAGGCACCAGGTGAGCTGCCGCTCGTAGGTGTCCTTGAGCCGGGTGATCCAGCGCGGCTCGTGCCCCG
>CAYZDB010000380.1:0-2891 GCA_964476985.1 uncultured Acidobacteriota bacterium
AAGAGCGCCAGCAGGTGCGCCGTCTGGCTGACGAAGAGGTAGTGCATCAGGACGTAGATGACGACCAGCAGCAGCCCGGCGACCAGCGGGGTGAGCCCTCCCAGGCGGCCAGCCAGCCGCTCGCCGACGAATCCCATGAATCCCAGCTCGTTGAGCTGGCCGCTCAGGGTGAAGAGGATCGCGAACCAGAGATAGGTCGCGAGGACGTCCCCCTCCTTCGCGATGTCGCCCAGCGTCAGCACGCCGGTCGCGAGGAGCACGCCGAGGCCGAGGAAGGCCACCGCCGTCGAATCGACCCCCAGCGTGCCCGCCGCGGCCCAGAGCGCGACCATCCCGACGAAGGTCGCGGCGACGATCTTCTCGTCGCGGCGCAGCGGGCCCAGCTCGGCCAGCGCGCGGCGCGCGGCGCGCGGGGCCTCGGGGGTGGCCGAGACCTCGGGCCGGGTCAGCCGGTAGAGTACCAGAGGGAGCAGCGCCATCGCCGTCAGGGCCGGGACACACGAGGCGATCAGCCACGAGCCGAAGCCGATCGACAGGCCGTAGCCGCGGGCGATCTCGGCCCCGAGCGGGTTCGCCACCATCGCCGTCAGCCAGAGCGCGGAGGAAACGGTCAGGCTGGCCATCCCCGAGAACATGAGGAAGCTGCCGAGCCGCCGCCGATCGGGCCGGTCCAGCGAGGCCCCGGCCGCCTCGGCGACCGAGAGCACGAGCGGGTAGAGGACCCCCGAGCGCGCGGTGTTGCTGGGAAAGGCCGGGGCGATCACGCCGTCGACCAGGAAGATGCTGTAGCCCAGCCCCAGGGTCGAGCGCCCGAAGAGGCTGACGACGAGGTGCCCCAGCCGCTCGCCGAGACCGCACTTCACGACGGCGCGGGCGACGAGGAACGCGACGACGATCAGGAGGATCGTCCCGTTGGCGAAGCCGGCGTACGCCTTTTCCGGGGCGAGCGTGCCGCTCAGGATCGCGGCCGCGAGCGCGAGCACCGAGGAGGTCAGGATCGGGAAGGCGCCCGCCACGACCGAGACGATGGCCGCGAGGAAGAGCCCGAACAGGCGCCAGGCCTCCGGGACGAGCCCTTCCGGCGGCGGGATCAGCCAGAACGCTGCCGCCAGGGCGACGACGATCGCGCGCAGGGCCAGCGTCCGGCGCGCCCCGGCCTCGCCGCTCACGGCGCCGACTCCGCGCCCGTCATGCCGGACGTCCTCCTCCCGTCATCGCGCCGGGATCGAGCACCTTCGCGATCTGCTCCTCGGTCAGGATCTTCTTCTCGCGGATCAGGTCCAGGATCCCGCGGCCGGTCTTCATCGCCTCGGCCGCCAGCTCGGTGGCCTTGTCGTAGCCGATCACGGGGTTGAGGGCGGTCACGGTCCCGATGCTGTAGTCGACGTAGTGACGGCAGATCTCCGGGTTGGCGGTGATCCCGTCGACGCAGTGGATGCGCAGCGTGCGGGCGGCGTTCATGAACAGCGTCTGGGCCTCGAAGATGCAGGCCGCGATCACCGGCTCGAAGACGTTGAGCTGGAGTTGGCCCCCTTCGGCCGCCAGCGAGACCGTCAGGTCGCTGCCGATGACGCGGAAGCAGACCATGTTCACGACCTCGGGGATCACCGGGTTGACCTTGCCCGGCATGATCGACGAGCCGGGCTGCTTGGCCGGCAGGTTGATCTCGCGCAGGCCGCAGCGCGGCCCCGACGAGAGCAGCCGCAGGTCGTTGCAGACCTTGGAGAGCTTGATCGCCAGGCTCTTCATGCAGGAGGAGTAGAGGACGAAGGCCTGGGTGTCCTGCGTGGCCTCGATCAGGTCGGGCGCAAGGCGGATCGGCAGCCCGGTGACCTGGGCCAGGTGCGCGACGCACTTCTCCGCGTAGCCGGCCGGCGCGTTGAGCCCGGTGCCGATCGCGGTCGCGCCCATGTTGACCTCGCACAGCACGTTCTGGATCCGCTCGAGCGCCAGGACCTCGCCCGCCAGCGTCTCGGCGAAGGCGTTGAACTCCTGCCCGAGGGTCATCGGGACCGCGTCCTGGAGCTGGGTGCGGCCCATCTTGAGCACGGCCCCGAACTCCTTCCCCTTGGCGCGGAAGGCGGCGATCAACTGCTTCATCGCGGCGACCAGCTCGACGTTGCCAAGCGCCATCCCGATGTGAAGGGCCGACGGGTAGGCGTCGTTGGTCGACTGCGAGCAGTTGACGTGGTCGTGCGGGCTGCAGTGGGCGTAGTCCCCCTTGCCGTATCCCATCAGCTCGAGCGCGCGGTTGGCGATCACCTCGTTGGCGTTCATGTTGGTCGAGGTGCCGGCGCCGCCCTGGAAGACATCGAGCGTGAACTGGTCGTGCAGCATGCCGTCGATCAGCTCGCGGCAGGCCCCCTCGATCCCCTTGAGGATCTCGGCGCCGAACTGCCCGCAGTCGTGGTTGGCCCGCGCGGCGGCCAGCTTGACCATCGCGAAGGCCCGGATCAGGTTGGGGTACAGGTGGAGCTTGACGCCCGAGATGTGGAAGTTCTCGAGCGCGCGCGCGGTCTGCACGCCGTAGTAGGCGTCGGCCGGGACCTCCTTCTGTCCCAGGAGATCGTGCTCGGTGCGGGTGGCGCGCGTGGTCATCGCTTGCTCCTCTCTGGGGTCACTTCTTCCTGCCCAGCATCGTGGAGAAGTTGTACTTGAACGAGAACTGCAGCCGATAGTCGTCCGTGCTGAAGCCGTCGGAGAAGTTCTCGCGCGAGCCCCAGATGAACTCGGCGCCGGCCATCATGCTCGGAGCGGGGTAGTAGAGCAGGTTGGCCGAAGCGTACTGGCCGTAGTGGAAGTCGGACGGCAGCTGCAGGTCGCTGTTGTCGATGCTCAGCATCGAGTAGCCGATCGCGCTGGTCCACTTCTCGTTCCAGCGGTGGTCGAGA
>CAYZDB010000381.1:0-2891 GCA_964476985.1 uncultured Acidobacteriota bacterium
CGGCTCGAGCGTTGCCACGGCGACCGGCGCGGGCGCGGGTGGTTCGACCGGCGGCGGCTCGAGCTTCGCCACGGGGGCCGGCGCGGGCGCGAAGCGCGGCGTCGACGCGCCGGCCAGCGCGCCCTCCGGGGCCTCGGCCACGCGCGCCTCGCCCTTTCCGTCGAGCCAGAGCACCCGCCCGTCGTCCAGCGCGGCGAGCGCCGCCGGAAGCTCCGGCAGCGGGACGCGCGCCAGCTCGCGCAGGTCCTGCCCCGCGCGCAGCGTGAGGGCCGGCCCCTCGGCCAGCAGCAGCGCCGCGACGCGCCCCTCGCCGTCGGCCCACGCGGTCCACAACGCGACCGACGGCAGTGCTGTCGACTCGCGCGACGGCAACACGCCGCGCACCGGCGTGTCGCGCAGGTCGAGCGCGTCCAGCGCTCCCGCCCGCGCGACCAGCACGCGCGGCACGCCGCGCCGCGCCCCCAGCGCCGTCGCCGCGCCGGGCAGGTCGTAGACCAGCCAGGTCCCGCCGTCGGCCGCCCGGAAGGTCCGCAACCCGTCGTCCAACGCGACCAGGAAGGCCTCGCCGTCGGGGCTGGCCGCCAACGCCTTCGGCACGCCCGGAAGCTCCCGTTCCTCGAGCCGCCCGCCCGCCACCCCGGCGAAGCCCAGCACCGTGCGCCGGCGCTCGCGGACCACGACGGCGACCCGCTCGCCCGACAGCGCCAGCGCCGCCGGCACGCCGCGCAGCGCGATCTCCGCGCCCGGAGTCCAGCCCGAGGGCCCGCGCTCCAGCACGACGATCCGCCCGCGCCCGTCCTCGCGCGCCAGGCCCGCCGCGACCCGCGTTCCGTCGCAGGCCAGCGAGAAGACCGTCCCCGCGTCGGCGGGCGCGGTCCACAGCGGCTGCCCGCCCGGCCAGGCCGACAGCTCGCCGCCGCGCGCGACGAAGGCCCCGTCCGCGCCCGGGGGTGCGCACAGGGCGTCGGCGAAGAGCGGCAGCGGGGCGGAGGCGAGGGCCAGTGCGACCAGCGCGATTGCGAGGACCAGCCGGACACCGGGAGCCATGGGCGTCCTCCTGCGGGACGCTCGCAGGTTCACCCGGGGTGGAGGGGAATGCAACCGGCGCGGACGCCGCTCAGACGGGCCCGGTCAGCCCCACGCCGCGGCGCGCGGCCAACCCGCGCAGCGCCAGCGAGGCGATGCCGGCCACGAGCTGCGCGAACTCCAGGTCCTCCGGCACGAGTTCCAGCGCCGGGCTGTCGTTGTAGACGATCAGCATCGCGGGCGGCCCCAGCTCGATCTCGAACGGGACGGCGACCAGCCCGCGGACTCCGGCCAGCGCGTCGTGCGCGCGGCCGAACAGCAGTTCGCCCGCCGGGTCGGTCACCAGCCGCGGTTCGCCCCGCTCCAGCAGCGAGCCGGCGAGGGAGCCCATCCCCGCGACGTCGACCGCGTTGAGCGGGTCGGCCGGGCGTCCGGCCAGCACGATCTCGCGCAGCGGCCGCCCGCGGCCCTGCGAGACCACGACCGACCCCAGCGAGGCCCCCATCCCGGCCATCGCCGCGGTCAGCGCCATTCTCAGCACCGGCCCCGAGGCCCCCGCGGTGTTCGCGACCTGCACCAGCCGGGCCAGCGCCCGCCGCTCGCGCCGCGTGCGGTGGGTCTGCTCGTCGGCCCCGGGGGCCGCGACCAGCCGGTCGCTCATCCGCAGGTTGGCCGCGACCGCCTCGTTGAGCAGTTCGCCCAGGCCGAGCGATCCGCGCGGCGAGCTCGCCGCCTCGCTGGCGGCGGGTTGCGCGCCGAGCCGGATGTCGTGCCGCTCGGGCTGCGACGGCCCGGATGGCTGGATCCGTCGCGCCGTCTCGTGGATCTGCGCGAACATCTTCTCGACCAGCGCCCGCGCCTCGCCGGCGCGCGTCCGGTCGTTCAGCGTCGGCGAGCGCCGCGCCAGGCTCTCGATCGTCTCGGCGCTGATCGCGCCGAGCGTCTCGAGCACTCCGGCCCCCGTCGGCGCCACCGCCTCGAAGGACGGGGCGTGGCGCCAGTTCAACTCGCGCTCCAGGTCCTCGACCGGCTGGAGGTGGGTCAGGTCGCGCTTGTTCCACTGGAAGACGAGCGGGACGGTCTCGGGGTCGATCCCGTTGTCCTCGAGGTTGTTTCGCAGGAACCGCAGCATCCAGTTGTTGGCCTCGCGCTGCGAGGCCTGCGAGTCGGCGACGAAGACGACGCCGTCGGCGCCGGCCAGGACCTGCTTGCGCGTCAGGTCGTACTGGATCTGGCCGGGGACGGTGTAGAGCTTCAGGCGCAGGTCGAGCCCGTAGAGCCGGCCCAGCTCGAACGGCAGCAGGTCGAAGAACAGCGTGCGGTCGCCGGAGGTCTTGAGCGACACCATCGGCTGGCGCTGCGCGGGGTCGGTCAGCCGGTGGATCGACTCCAGGTTGGAGGTCTTCCCGGACAGGCCCGGCCCGTAGTAGACGATCTTCACGAACAGCGCCCGGTCCGCGGTGCTGAACTGCATGAGACAGAAGCCTCCCCGGGCGCACGCCCCCGGGCAGGCGTATCGGCCGGGAGGGCCGGGGGCTTGAGCCGGACGCGGTAAGATTCCCGGTCCCGGAGAACCCCCGTGAGCGTGGCTTTCAAGGACTACTACGCGATCCTCGCCGTCGCCCGGGACGCCACCCAGGACGAGATCAAAAAGGCTTACCGCCGCAAGGCCCGGGAACTGCACCCGGACGTCAACAAGTCCAGGGACGCCGGGGAGCGGTTCCGGGACGTCAACGAGGCCTACGAGGTCCTGGGGGACCCCGACAAGCGACGCCGCTACGACCGCTTCGGTTCGGCCTACCGCGAGGCCCCGCCCGGGGCCGGGCCGCCCCCGGGGTTCGAGGAGTTCGACTTCGGCGGCGGGG
>CAYZDB010000382.1:0-2888 GCA_964476985.1 uncultured Acidobacteriota bacterium
CGGGCCGCCACGGAGGGCGGCCCCTACCGACCGGCCCGGCGCGCACCCTTCGGGCCGCCACGGAGGGCGGCCCCTACGGGCAGGGGCTCGACGAGTCGAGCGCGTCGCGGGGGTCGGGCGTGGTTCCCGCGTTCCCGTAGGTCGCGGTGCCGCAGCTGTTCTTGGCCCGCAGGAGGTAGTAGTACGACGCGCCGGCGGACGGCCCGGTCCGGGTGTCCTCGTAGGGCGAGTCGAGCACGCCCCCGGCCAGGCAGGTCGCGCCCGCGTAGCTCTTGCTGGTGCGCAGCGCGGCGACGTCGCCGGTGACCAGGTCGTAGCTGGTGCCGGTCCCGGCGGTCGGGTCCTGCGAGGTCCACGACAGCTGCGCGCGCGCCGCCGAGCGCGCGACCCGCACCCCGGCCACCTCGACCGGTCCGCGCGTCACGCCCGGATCGGTGTCGTTGCAGTCGGTCCCCACCGCCGCCTGGTCGCGGTCGAGGTCGTCGGCATCCCAGGCGTTCGCGAGCACGGTGTCGACGCCCGCGGTGAGGCGCTCGCCGGCCCACGCAAAGAAGGCGGTGCCGCCGGCCGCCGCGGCGCGGCTTCCCGAGAAGGTGCGGTTGACGTACGCTCCCTGCGGCGTCCTGCGGTCGACTCGCCGCGCCGTGCCGAAGGTCGCCCCGTGATCGGACGAGGCCCGGACCAGGATCGAGCCGCGCCCCGCGCTCTCGTCGATCCAGCTGATCCAGGCGTTGCCCAGCCGGTCGGTCACGACGCCCGGCAGCGCCAGCTCGGCGTCCGGCCGCGCCGGCGCGGCGTCGAGCCGCGTCTGCGCGCCGAAGCTCGCGCCGCTGTTGGTCGAGCGGCTGAAGTAGACCGCGTTCCCCGACGAGGCCATCCAGGTCACCAGCGCGGTCGAGGCGTTGGAGTAGGCGGCCTGCGGGTAGAGGTTGCTGACGTCGGCCGGACCGGGCACGGCGGTGTCGCCCAGCCAGCTCGTGCCGGTGAAGCGGGCGCTGCGGATCGCGTAGCGGCCGGTCCGCGCGTCGGACCAGGCGGCAACCGCGCCGGACCCGCCGTCGCAGGCCACGGACGGGTAGTAGCCGTCCTGGCCGATCCCCTCCGGCCGCAGCTGGACGCGCGTCGACCAGGTGTCGCCGCGGTTGTCGCTGGTCGTGGCCCAGATGCTGTACCAGGCCAGCGCGTTGTCCGGTGCCACCATCGCCAGCACCAGCCGGTTGCCGTTGGCGCAGAGCGCCGGGTAGTGGTTGTAGCCCCGCGTGTCCTGGTCGACGTCGCGCGTATCGAGCGTCACGCCGCCGTTGAACGAGCGAGTCAGGGAGACGGTGTCGAAGGTGGCCCAGGCCAGGTACATCGTCCCGCCCGACTGGGCGATCAGCTGCAGGCCGGGGATCCCGTCGATGCCGTAGTTTCCGGGCGGGGTGGCGAAGGAACCCAGCACGACGTCGCTGGCCTGCCAGGTGCTGCCGAAGTCGGCCGAGCGGTTGAACCGCACCTCCCGCTGCGTTTCCGTGTCGAGCGTGAACGCCACGTAGACCCGGCCGTCGGCGCTGGCGGCGATCGCCGGAGCCCCCGCGATCCGCTGCCCCGCCGTCGTCCCACCGACCCGGACCGGAGTCTCGTAGCTGAAGCCGCCGTCGTCGCTGGCCGCGACGTAGATGTCGCTCGACGGACCGGTCCCGACGCTGGCGAAGGCGACGTAGACCCGCCCGGCGCCGTCGGTCGCGGTCGCGACATCGATGAAGGCCTGCGGGTCGACCGCGACCGGGTCGGCGTCGATCCGCTTGTCGGTGGTGAAGTTGATCGGCGAGCTGAGCGAGCGGTTGGAGTACACGTTCAGCGAGCGCTGGTCGTCGCGTGCGTCGCCATAGGCAAGGAAGACGTCGTTCGAGAGCGTGTCGGTGATCGACATCGGCGCGCTCTGCGCGGCCCCTTCGGCACTCCCGGTGTCGACCCTCTTCTCGGCGTCCCAGGACGTACCGCCGTTGCCGGAGCGGCGCAGCCAGATGTCGCTCTTCTGGTCGGCGTAGGCGTCGATGCGGGCGTCGGTCCAGGCGACCAGCCAGTTGCCGCCGCTCGTGCGCGCGACCCCCAGGCTGGGGACGCCGCCCCACGAGCCGGCGGGAACCGCGGTCGTCGTCATGGTCTGGGAAGCGCCCCAGGTCGCGCCGTAGTCGGCCGAACGGTGCAGCTTGACCGTCCCGGTCGCGTCGACGAAGGCGAGCAGCACGACCGAGGTCCCGGGGGAGTTGTAGACGAACGGGCCGAAGGTCTGCTTGTTGTCGGGCGCGGCCAGGTCCTGGTTGAGGACCTGGGTGTAGGTGGAGCCCTGGTTCGTCGAGCGGAAGACGCGGATGAAGTTGTTCAGCTCGCCGTCCCAGAAGGCGATCAGGATCTTGCCGTCGTTGGTCACCTCGACGTCGGGGGCGCCCGCCCCCTCGCCCGAGCCGGACCCCAGCGTCACCTCGGGCTGGAAGCTCGTGCCCGCGTTGAGCGAGCGCGCGGTCCAGACCTTGGTCGCACCGTCGCGGTTCTGCAGGTAGGCGACGTAGACGTTCCCGGTGCCGTCGATGTCGATGTCCGGGTCGCGGGCCGGGTAGGTGCCCGCCGCCACGCCGGCGTCGACGCGCACCGCCGCGCTCCACGAGACGCCCGCGTTGGTGCTGCCGCGGACCCAGGGATCGGTCGAGCCGCCGCCGAGCCAGGTCACGGCGACGCGGTCCGCGGGACCGGCCGCGATCGCGACGTCGGAGACGTTGAAGCTGGCCTCACCCGACGCCACCAGCGTGACGGGCGCGACCCAGGTCAGTCCCATGTCGGCGGTGCGAGTGAACCGCAGGCCCAGCCCTCCGGCCGGGTCGGCGACGACGTAGGCGACGTAGAGCTTC
>CAYZDB010000383.1:0-2823 GCA_964476985.1 uncultured Acidobacteriota bacterium
CAGGGGGTCCACGCGATCTCTCCTTCGGGGGCCGCATCCGCCGGGGCGGGCGGCTCCGGCCAGTCCAGCGCCCGCGCGCGGCAGTCGTGGGTGGCGCAGGCCGCGCAGGCCGGGAAGTCGGGCTCGATCCGGTGCGCCGCGGCCGGCGCGGCGACGAGCGCGCCCGAGACCGACTTGAGCGGCGTCATCAGGCAGCTCGCGTTGAGCGCGATCCCGGCGGTCTCCGGCCCGAGCTCGCGGAACAGCGCCCGCTGGCCGCGGACGGGCCAGCCGCAGTATCCGGGGCTGTAGGGGACGACCAGCGTCCCGGCGCCGGAGTGTCCCGCCGCGGCCCGCCGCGCGCGCCACGCCGCGCCGAGCCGCCACGACAGGCCGTCGGCCGCCTCCGAGGCCAGCGCGTCGAGCACGAACCCCAGCGGCGGGTCCTCGCCCCCGACCAGCGCGCCGATCCGCGCGCAGAGCGGCTCACCCAGCGTCGCCGCGAACAGCGCGACCGCCTCGGCCCGCGGCAGCACGCCGTCGAGCGCGGTCCGCTCGTCGAGGCCGTCGTCGTCGCGGTACACGCTCGCGAAGCGCTCGGTCGGCAGCTCGGCGACGACGCCGCGCGGGTCCGCCAGCGCGTCGAAGAGGCGCCGTGCGTCGTCGAGCAGGGCGCGCGTGCGCGCGGACGGGGAGACGCCGGGCGGGATCCCGGCCCGCAGCAGGACCGCCGCCGCTTCGGGCGCGACGGCGCGGGCCGGGAAGCGGGCGACCCCTCTCACGCTCTCGTCCTCCGGCCGGCCGCGGGCCCGGGCCGCGCACCTCGGCCCGGGCAGGGTAGCACCGGCGGCGGAGGCCGAACCCCGCCCGCCCGCCGCGGCTTACCGCGGTTTCGATTCGTGTAACAATCCGCCGCGCCCGGCTTGCCGGCGCAGGGAGAGCAGCCCGGTGAACGACCACGACCCGACCCGCGCCGAGGACGAAACGGCGGCCCTCCCGGCGCCCGACGCGACGCACACCGTCGGCCCGGCGCCGGCGCCGGTGGCGCCGAGCGCCCCCGCCGCACCGCTCCCCGAGGCGCTCGGCAGCTACCGGATCCTGCGACGGCTCGGCGAAGGGGGGATGGGGGTCGTCTACGAGGCCGAGCAGAGCCAGCCGCGCCGGCGCGTCGCGCTCAAGGTGATCCGCGGCGGGCGCCACGTCGACGAGATCCACCTGCGGCTCTTCAGGCGCGAGGCCGAGTCGCTGGCGCGGCTGCGCCACCCGGGGATCGCGGCGATCTACGAGTCGGGCGCAACCCCCGACGGGCAGCACTACTTCGCGATGGAGCTGGTGCAGGGCCCGACGCTCGACGAGTCCCTGCGCGGCCGGCCCGAGCCGTTCGAGCGCGGCGAGCTGGAGCACCGGCTGCGGCTGTTCGAGCGGATCTGCGACGCCGTGAACTCCGCGCACCAGCGCGGCGTGATCCACCGCGACCTGAAGCCGTCGAACATGATCGTGGTGGAGGAGCCCGGCGGCGAGCCGGCGATCAAGATCCTCGACTTCGGGCTGGCCCGCATCACCGATCCCGACGTCGCCGGCGCGACGCTGCAGAGCGAGATCGGGGTGATCCGCGGGACGCTCCCGTACATGAGCCCGGAGCAGGCGCGCGGCAACCCCGAGGAGATCGACCTGCGCACCGACGTCTACGCGCTGGGCGTCGTGCTCTACCAGATGGTCGCCGGGCGGATGCCCTACGAGGTGGGGCGGACCTCGATCGTCGAGGCCGTCCGCGTGATCTGCGAGGAGCGTCCGGCGCCGCTGCGCGAGGCCTGGCGCGGCCGCGGCCGGCTCGATCCCGACCTGGAGACGATCGTCGGCAAGGCGCTCGCCAAGGAGGCCGACGGACGGTACGCGAGCGCGTCCGCTCTGGGGGACGACGTCGCGCGCCTGCGGACCGGGCAGCCGATCCAGGCCCGCCCGCCCAGCACGATCTACCAGCTGCGCAAGGCCGTCGCGCGCAACCGGCTGCCGTTCGCGCTGGCCGCCACGGCGGTGCTGGTGCTGATCGGGCTGGCCGCCGGGATGAGCCTGCTCTACGCCCGCGCCGAGCGGAACCGCGTGCGCGCCGTCGCGGCGGAAGAGCGCGCGCAGAAGAACTTCGGCATGGCACGCGACGCCGTCGACAGGTACCTGACCAGCGTCTCCGAGAGCCCCGAGCTGAAGTCGGCGGGGCTCGAGCCGCTGCGCCGCAGCCTGCTCGACACCGCGCGACAGTTCTACGGGACGTTCGCCACGCAGCAGCAGGGCTCGGCCGAGCTGCAGCACGAGCTGGGCTGGGCCAACCTGCGGCTCGGCGACATCGACCGCGCCACCGGCGACAGCGCGCGCGCCGAGCAGGCCTACCTCGAGGGGATCCGGCTGGCGAAGGCGCTGGCGGCGGAGCACCCGGACGACCCGTCGTTCCTGCGGCAGGAGCTGACGCTGCAGGCCAACCTGGGCACGCTCTACACCGACCTCGGCCGCCACGACGACGCCGAGCGGGCGCTGCGCCGCGGGATGGAGGCTGCGGGGGCGCTCCTGGCGCGGGACCCGGGTTCGAGCGAGGACCGGTTCTCCCAGGCGCTGCTGGCCGACCGCCTCGGGATCCTGCTCGAGCGGATGCAGCGCGCCGCCGACGCCGAGGCCTCGTATCGCGAGGGGCTGGCGCTGCGCGAGGCGCTCGTCGCCGCGGACCCGAGCCCGGCGAACCGTTACGCGCTGATGGAGAGCGCGACCAACCTGGGCGCGCTGCTCGCCCGCGGCGGGCGGCCCCAGGAGGCGGAGCCGGTCCTGGAGCGCGCGGTCGCGCTGGCGGACCCGTTG
>CAYZDB010000384.1:0-2822 GCA_964476985.1 uncultured Acidobacteriota bacterium
CGATGAAGATGATGCAGGGCGCGTTCTTCTTGCCCTGCTCGAACAGGTCGCGCACCCGCGAGGCGCCGACGCCGACGAACATCTCGACGAAGTCCGAGCCGGAGATCGAGAAGAAGGGAACGTTGGCCTCGCCGGCGATCGCGCGGGCGAGCAGCGTCTTGCCGGTCCCCGGGGGGCCCATCAGCAGCACGCCCTTGGGGATCTTGCCGCCCAGGCGCTGGAACTTCTGCGGGTCCTTCAGGAACTCGATGATCTCCTGCAGCTCCTGCTTGGCCTCGTCGCAGCCGGCGACGTCCTTGAAGGTGATCTTCTTGCTCTGCGGGGTCAGGAGCTTGGCGCGCGACTTGCCGAAGGAGAGCGCCTTGTTGCCGCCGGTCTGCATCTGCCGCATGAAGAAGACCCAGACGCCGATCAACAGCAGCATCGGCAGCCACGACAGCAGCGTCACCAGGAAGGCCGACGACTCGCGCGGCCGCTCGATGTTGACGGTCACCCCCTTCTCGCGGACCTTGGTGATGAACTGCTCGTCCTTGACCAGGTAGGCCGTGAACGGGACCTCGGCGTCGCCCTCCTGCTCCTTGCCCGCGATCTCGTAGCCGACGGCGTCGGGGGTCAGGGTCAGCTCCCGGACCCGTCCCGCCTCGACGGCGTCGTAGAGCTGGGTCAGGTTGAGCGCCTTGGGGCGCTGGGCCGGACCCTTGACGAACTGGATCACGACCACCAGCGCAAGCAGGATGACGACCCACACGAGGACCGTCTTGACGTGCTGATTCACCGTGGGCCTCCGGTCGGGGGTGCCTTCCGGGACATTCTAAGGCCCGCGGGACCCCCCCCGCCAAAAGGGGGCGAAAACCGGTCCGGAGCGGGCCGGCGTCAGTCCTCGACGGTGAAGCGAACGTCCGGCAGGTTCCGGAAGGCCTCGCCGTCGTCCAGCCCGTAGCCCACGACCCAGACGTCGGGGATCGCGAAGCCGACGTAGTCGATCGGGACCTGGACCTCGCGCCGCGGCGCCTTGTCCAGCAGCACGACCGAGCGCAGGCGCTTCGGCCGGCGGGCACGCAGCCGCGCGAACATGTGGTCCATCGTCCAGCCCGAGTCGAGGATGTCCTCGACCACCAGCAGGTCGGCCCCCTCGATCGGGAAGGGGTGGGTGAAGACGAAATCCGCCATCCCCCGCTTGTGCGGGTCCTTGTGCGACTCGAGGAAGCCGATGCGGGTCCGGCGCGGGATCGCGCGGACCAGGTCGGCGCCGAACACGAACGCCCCCTTGAGCACGATCAGGACCGCGATCTCACCGTCCTCGGGGGTGTCGCGGCCGATCTCCTCGGCCAGTTCCAGGACGCGGGCGCGGATCTTCTCGGCGGGAATCAGGATCTCGGGGGAGAGCCGTCTCATGGAGTGTCCTGCGCGGAAGGAGAACGCGAGAGGATAACCCGTCCGCCCTCCCGGCGCGCGACGAGCCCGCGCGGCAGGTGAGCCTCGGTTCCCGGCCCGTCTGCCCGCGCCAGCGCCAGCACCGCACGCACGTGGGCCGCCTCGCCCGGCTGCTCCGAGTCGAGCGCGGCCAGCGCGCGGCGCACGACGCGGCGGGCGAGCGCGGGCGCGAGCGCGGCCAGCGCCCGCCGGTCGAGAGTCGCCTCCGAGGGCCGGCTCGCCGTCACGATCCGAGCCTCCTCGGCGGCGGCGAGTGTGTCGAGCAGCTCCTCGTCGTCCCGCGCCAGCTCGGCCGCGCGCGCGAGGTTCTCGATCGCTGCCGGGCCCAGCGCCTGCTCCAGGGCGGGGAGCGCGCCCAGCCGCAGCCGGTTGCGCGCGGCGTGCGGCTCGCGGTTGGAGGCGTCCTCCCGCCAGGCGTGCCCGGCGGCCTCGAGCAGGCGGCGCAACTCGGCGCGCCGCACCCCGAGCAGCGGGCGCCAGAAGGGGGGCGCCCAGCGCGCCATGGCCCGCGCGCCGGCCAGTCCCGCGCCGCGGGCCAGGCGCTGCAGGACCGTCTCCGCCTGGTCGTCGAGCGTGTGGCCCAGGGCGATGCAGGCCGCGCCGTCCGCGTCCGCGGCGGCGGCCAGGAAGGAGCGGCGCAGCGAGCGGAGGGCGGCTTCGGAGGGGGGCGCGGGAGGGGGTGGTGGCGACGGCGGTGGCGGCGGCGACGGCGACGGCGGTGGCGGCGGCGGTGACGGTGACGGTGGCGGTGGCGACGGCGACGGCGACGGCGACGGCGGCGGCGACGGTGGTGGCGGTGCAGGTGCGTCGGAGCGGCCGGTCCGCCCGGGATGGACGCTCCCCGCAAGCAGCCCGGCTTCGCCGGCACGGCAGGGAATGCCCAGCGAGGCGGCGAGCTCTTCGACGAAGCGCCGATCGGCGGCGCTCTCCTCGCCGCGCAGGCCGTGATCGAGCGTCGCGACCGCCAGCGCCCAGCCTCGGCCCGGTGCGAGCGCCGCCAGCAGGTGCAGCAGCGCAACGGAGTCGCCGCCTCCCGATACCGCGACCAGCACGCGCGCCCCGGGCTCCGGCGCCCACGGGCGGGTTAACTCGTGGAGCAGGGACGGCGGGGCGAACGGGATCAACGATCCGGGCGGCATGAGAGTCCCAAGGGCGACCGAGGGGGAGAGGATAGCGCGCACGGACCCCGACCGATCGCGACGGACGGGACAGCAAGCCCCTCGGAAGGACCTCCCGCGACAAGGAACCCCTCGGATGCACCTTCGACGGAAGGGGTCCCTTCGAAAGGGCATCCGGCGACAGGGAGCCCTTCGAACGCCGATCCGGTGACAGGGAGCCCGCTCGAGCGCACTTCCGACGACAGGGAGCCCCTCGAAAGGGCATCCGGC
>CAYZDB010000385.1:0-2820 GCA_964476985.1 uncultured Acidobacteriota bacterium
GGTCGCGCGGTGCCAGCCCGCGGCGAGCCGCACGAACGCGGCGTGCTGGTCGAAGGCGAGGTCGTGGCGTCCTTCCGGCTGCAGCACGGCGCTGCCGTCGATCGACAGCTCGGCGCGGTCGTCCGCGCCGAAACGGATCGCCAGCTCGACCGGCGCCGCCGCGCGCAGGTAGAACGAGGCGAAGGCGGTCGTCTTCTCGGCGGGGTCCATCAGCAGCGCGAGCGGAACCGCGCCGTCCGGCCCGGCCGCGAAGTGGCGCCAGTCGGGTCCCGCGGCGTCGCGCAGCCGCGCGTCCCCCGCGGCGGGCTCGTCGCCGGCGGCGAACGGGCCGGCGAGCCGCCAGCCGGTGACCAGGCCGAGGCGCGCGGCGCGGACGGCGGCCGCGTCGCGCCGGCCCGCCGCGAGGTCGCCCTGCAGCAGGACCGCGTCGATCTCGGCGGCGACCAGCGCGTCGTGCGGCGCGACCATCGCGCGCAGGCGGTCCATCTCGGCGAGCACCGGCTCGAGGTCGGTCGCGGTGCGGGCGAGGTCGTTGACGAGGCGGGCCGCGAAGAGTGCGTCCGGCGCCCGCTCGGCCGAGTCCGCGGCGCGTTCGGCGGCCGCCAGCCGGGCGCGCCACCAGTCCTCGAAGCAGGGCGGGGCGGCCGCGCCGGACGGGGCGGCCGCGGCGTGCGGCGCGAGGCTGCCGGCGAGCAGGACCAGCGCCGTCGCGATCCGGGCCAGGCGGCGCAGGAAGAGCGGCCGCGCGCGGCGGCTCGCGAGAACGGTCATCGAAGGCCTCGTTCCGTCGGTCACGGCGGGGCGCGCCGTGGAGCGGGGAAGGATGCCACGCCGCCCCGGGCTTTGCCCGGCGGCCCGGGTCCCCTCCGGTGGAAGGCCGCAGTCCGGAGGCCGACCCGGAACGCGGCCGCCGTCCCCGGGTTACCGCGTGCCCGAGTAGTAGCCGCGGATCCCGCGCGCGACGGCCCGTGCGATCCGCTCGCGCCCCTGCGGGTCGGCCAGCAGCGCGGCGTCCTTCGCGTTGTTGATGTTGACCGTCTCGAGCAGGACCTTGGCCGGGACCGCCGCGCCCCGCAGCACGGCCGGGACGAAGACCCCGCGCCGGCCGCGCACGCCGCGCACGATGTGGTCGCGGATCGGCTCGTCGTCGTGGACCGGCAGCTTCTCGGCGCGGTAGCCCTCGAGGATCGCCTTCGCCAGGCGCGTCGAGAGCTTCTCGTCGCGCAGCCGCTCGGCGCGCGAGAAGCTGACGCGCGGCGCCTCGCGGTACTCGGCGTAGCGCGCGTAGGACTCGCCCCGCACGCCGTACGTGCCGCGGCGGTAGCGCTCGCCCGGCACGTAGACCATCGCGCCCGACAGGTCGCGGTGCAGCGAGTCGGCGTGCAGGCTGAGCAGCACGATGCTCTCCGGGCGCACCCCCTGGTCGATCAGCCCGCGGTAGATCGAGTTGGCGAGGTACCAGCGCAGGTTGACCCCGGCCCGGGTCGAGGCGCCGGGCTGGTTGAGGTGCGGCGGCCGGGTGGCGACGACCCGCTTCTTGTTCATCGGCAGCTTCTTCGCGTCCTGCGCGCGGCAGCCGGCCTTCCCCTCGCGCACCAGGTAGTGGACCGTGACCCCCGGCTCCTTCGCCAGCAGCCGGCCGAGGCGGCAGGCGACGTCGTAGACGTAGTCGCTCTCCCAGACGCCGTTCCGGCCGCTGCGCGCGCCGATGTCGGCCCCGCCGTGGCCCGGGTCGATCAGCACGTGCGCCCCCTTGAGCGAGCGGGGGAGCGCGGGCAGCGGCGCCGCCTCCAGCTCGCGCTCCTCGAGCGCGGCCGCGACGCGCCGCGGATCGTTCTCCGGCAGCCAGGGGGTGGAGAGCATCTCGAGCGGGATCCGCAGCCTCTGCCCGGTCGGCATCTTCGTGACGTCGGCGATCCCGCTGCGCTTCGCGACCAGCTCGGCCGCCTCGAGCACGGCGGTCGGGTGCAGCAGCCCGGTGAAGCGGATGATCACCGCCGAGTAGAGGGCCTCGCCCTTCTGCAGCGTGTACTCGGCGTACGGCCCCTCGGCGTCCTCGCCGTAGACCAAAACGCCGTTCGCCGGGGCGGCCGCGGGACGGAACGGCGCGAGCAGCATCGCGGCGGGGATCCGCACCGTGCGGCCGACCGGCACGTCGGGCCCCTCGATCCCGTTGAGCTTCGCGATCTCCTGCCAGTTCTCGCCGCGGCCGGTGAACCACTCCGCGACCTGCCACAGCCCGACGTGGTAGACCAGCGCGCGGGCCTGGGCCGGGTCGTGCTCCCAGGCGCCGTCGCGGAAGGCGTCGCGCGGAAAGAGCGTGCGCAGCGCCAGGTAGCGGTACTCGTTGCGCAGCAGCTTCCAGGGGATCTCCAGCTCGCGCCCGGGATCGACCGGACGGTCGCCGTTGGCCTCGCGCAGCGCCGACGCGAGGCCGGCCGCGCCGCCGAAGCGCGCGGCGAGCGAGCCGTAGTCGTCCCCCTCGTCCGGCTCGACCGAGAGCGCGAGCTCGCGCCCCCCTTCGACCAGCACGCGGACGCCGGGCTCGATCTCCAGCGCCTCCCCCAGGCCGCGCCCGATCTCGTCCTCCTCGTCGTCGATGCCGTTGTCCGCGTCGCCGAGGCCCGGCTCCTCGTCCCCGGCCGGCGCGCCCGGCGCGGCCGGGGCGGCGGCCGGCGGCGCGGCGCGCGACGCCCCGGGCACGGCGGCCGCGAGGGCCAGCGCGAGCAGCAGCGCGAGCGCGGCCGCGGGCTTCACTCAGGCCACGCCGGCGGCACGCCCGGAGGAAGCACCGGGTTGGTATACACGCCCTCGTCAATC
>CAYZDB010000386.1:0-2803 GCA_964476985.1 uncultured Acidobacteriota bacterium
GCAAGCTGCCGTCCGACCTGCGCCGGCTGGCCCACATCGCGGCCGACGAGATCGTGCTGCAGCTGACGGGCCGGCCGGGGATCGCGCAGACCCGGATCGCCTTCGTCTCGGGGCAGAACCGGGTGAAGGAGGTCTACCTGATGGACTACGACGGCGCCCGCGTGCGCCGCCTGACGTCGACCGGCACGATCAACCTCTCGCCGGCCTGGTCGCCCGACGCGCGGCAGCTGACCTTCCTGTCGTTCAAGGGCCGGAAGCCCTCGATCTACCTGCTCGACGAGAACGGCAAGATCATCACCCTGGCGCCGAAGGGGGGCGAGCTCAACGCCGCGCCCGACTACGCGCCCGACGGCCGGACGATCGCCTTCTCCTCCGACCGCGACCGCAACAGCGAGATCTACACCTTCGACGTGACGACCGGGCGCGAGGTGCGGCTGACCAACCACCCCGCGATCGACACCGCCCCGGTCTGGTCGCCGACCGGGACCGAAATCGCCTTTACCTCCGACCGCGCCGGCTCGCCGCAGATCTACGTCATGTCGGCGACCGGCTCGAACGTGCGCCGGCTCTCGAACGAGGGGCGCTACAACGAGTCGGCAGCCTGGTCCCCCGACGGCGGGCGGATCGTCTACGTCAGCCGGATCGACGGCAACTTCCAGCTCGTGCTGCACGAGCTGGCCACCGGCAAGGAGACGATCCTGACCAGCGGCCGCGGCAACAAGGAGAACCCGCGCTGGGCCCCCGACGGCCGCCACATCGTCTTCGCCAGCAATCGCGACGGCAACTACGCAATCTGGGTGATCCGCGACGACGGCACCGACCTCAAGAAGCTGACGACCGGCGAGCCGGCCTTCACGCCCGACTGGAGCCCGATCCGGCGCTGAGCGCCTATACTCGCGGGGCCCCGTTCCCCGCTCGAGGACACGCCATGCGACGCACCCTGCTCTGTCTCACGATCATCGGCCTGGCCGCGATCTTCGCGGCGGGCTGCCCGAAGAAGCAGACCACGCCGATCGAGGAGTCCGTCACCGCGGAGGACGGGTCCGGGACGGGATCGGGGGCGGGCGGCGGCGGCGCGACCAAGCCGGTCGAAGAGATGCCGTCGCAGCAGGAGCCGTTCGCGGAGGAACCGCTGTCGGAGGGGAGCGGGTCGGACGCCGCGGGGGCCGGCGGGGCCGGGGCGCTCCCGCTGGAGACGGTCTACTTCGACTACGACAGCGACGAGCTGTCGCCCGGCGCGCTCGCCGTGCTCGAGCGCAACGCGGCCTGGATGCGGGCCAACGCCGGCACGCGGGTCCTGATCGAGGGGAACACCGACGAGCGCGGCACGCTCGAGTACAACCTCTCGCTGGGGGCGCGGCGCGCGAACGCCGTCCGGAACCAGCTGATCCGGCTCGGCATCCCGGCAGCGCAGCTGGAGACGATCAGCTTCGGCGAGGACCAGCCGGCGGACTCCGGGCACGACGAGGCGGCCTGGAGCAAGAACCGCCGCTGCGACTTCACGGAGGTGCGGTGACCGCGCGCCGGCCGGCGTCGCTCGCGCTGGGGCTCGCCCTCGCGCTCGCGGCCGGCTGCGCCGGCTTCCCCGGCACCGAGCCGGCCTCGACCGCCCCGCCCCCGCCGGACGTCCAGGAGCAGCTCTTCAAGCTGCAGAAGGACTCGGCCCGCGTCCTCGAGCAGCTCGACGCGCTCCAGAAGAAGTCCTCCGACCCGACCACCGCCTGCGCCGAGGCCGCCGCGCGGACCGAGACGCTGGAGCGCGGGATGCGGGTCGTCGAGGAGCAGCTGCTCGCGACGCAGCGCCGGCTGGACGAACTGCTGGCGGAGGTCCGAGGGCTGCGGCCCGGGGCCGCCCCGGTGCTGAACCCCAACCGGCCCGCGGAGGGCGAGGCGAAGCCGGCACCCGGGACCGCGGGGACGTCCGCCCCGGCCGCCGCACCCGCGCCCGCGGCGGGGGCGCGGCCCGGTCCGGCGACCGGCACCGGTTCCCCGACCGACCTCTTCAACGCCGCCTACTCCGACTACTCCCGCCGGCACTACGAGCTGGCGCTGGCCGGGTTCCAAGCCGCCTACCAGGCCGACACGACCGGGCCGATGGCCGACGACGCCCTCTACTGGACCGGCGAGACGCTCTACGCGATGGGCCGCTACCCCGACGCGGTCGGGGCCTACGACACCCTGATCGAGACCTTCCCGAAGGGGGAGAAGACCCCGGCGGCGCTCCTGAAGAAGGGGCTGGCGCAGTTCGAAGCCAAGGACAACGCGGCCGCCGTGGCCACACTGCAGACCCTGATCCGGGAGTACCCCAACTCCGACGAGGCCCGGATCGCCCGCGAGCACCTGCGCCGCAGGGGGGCCCTGCCGGCCTGAGCCCGCCCGCCCCGCCGGGGCGGCGCCTTGACAGCCCCCCTCCTCTCCCGCAGAATCCCCCGGTTTTTGCCGGGTCGTCGGCGGGGCTGGGTGTGCCCCGGGGCCGACGGGGCCGGTCCGCTCCCGGATCACACGGAAAGGCAGCACGATGGCGAATCACAAGTCCGCAGCCAAGAAGGCGCGGGCCGACGAGAAGAGGAACGAACGGAACCGCTCGTGGCGCACCCGGATGCGCTCCGAGATCAAGACCTTCCGGACCCTGCTCGAGGCGGGCAAGCAGGCCGAGGCGGCCGCGCTGCTGCCGCGGACGCTGGGCCTGATCGACCGCACGGCGAAGGCCGGGATCATCAAGACGAACACCGCGTCGCGCTACAAGTCGCGCCTGACGAAGGCGGTGAACCGGCTCGCCTCCGCCTGAGCGGCGGTTCGCGGA
>CAYZDB010000387.1:0-2800 GCA_964476985.1 uncultured Acidobacteriota bacterium
AGCGCGACGGAGGCACGGACCGGGAGCCACGACGCGACCCCGTAGCCGAGCGCGCAGAACAGGATGTCGCCCAGCGTGTTGACGACGCTGTCGCCGAAGTAGTCGAGCGACATCGTCGCCTCGCGGTAGCGCCGGATGATGAACTCGGAGTTCTCCAGGACCTCCCAGCCCGCCTCGATCCCCAGCGCCAGCGCGAAGCGGGCCCCCCGCGACAGCGGCAGGCGGCAGAGCAGCGCGTAGAACAGCAGCCCGTGCAGCACGTGGCTGAAACTGTAGGGATCGACCAGGTGCTGCGAGTTGTGGCTGCTCCAGACCTGCCACGACGACAGGTTCCACCCGCCGCAGGCGCACCACCAGGGCTGGCCCTGGAAACGAAGCCAGGCCGCGGTCGCGACCAGGATCGCGACCGCGGCCACGAAACCCGCGGCCCACCCCCCGCGATCGGGCGGGGCGGGCGGATGGGCCGCCCCGCTCAGCGCACGTCCGCCGTCGAGCCCTCGACCTTCTTCCACGGCTCGGCACGCCCGCCGAGCTGCTGGGCCAGGAACTCGTCGATCCGGCCGTAGAAGTCGAGCCGGTTGTTGGGACGGGCGAAGCCGTGCCCCTCGTCGGGGTAGACGACGTAGGTCACGGGGATCTTGTTCTCGCGCATCGCGGCCACCATCTGGTCGGCCTCGCGGATGTTGACGCGCGGATCGTTCGCCCCCTGGGCGATCAGCAGGGGGGCCTTGATCTTCGTCGCGTGGAACAGCGGCGAGATCTTCTTGTTGAGCGCCTCGTCCTTCTCGACGTCGCCGACCCGCAGCACGAGGATCTTCTTGAAGGTCGACCAGTAGGGCGGGATCGACTCGAACAGCGTCCGGATGTTCGACGGCCCGACGATGTCGACGCCGCAGGCGTACAGCTCGGGGGTGAAGACCAGTCCGGCCAGCGTGGCGTAGCCGCCGTACGAGCCGCCGTAGATGCAGACCTTCTTCGGGTCGGCGATCCCCTTCCCGACCGCCCACTTCACCGCGTCGGTCAGGTCGTGCTGCATCGCGCCGACGCCCCACTGCTCGTTCCCGGCGTTGAGGTACTTCTTGCCGAAGCCGGTCGAGCCGCGGAAGTTGACCTGCAGCACGGCGTAGCCGCGGTTGGCCAGCCACTGCGCCTCGGGATCGTAGCCCCAGGCGTCGCGGGCCCACGGGCCGCCGTGGACGTTGAGCACCAGGGGCAGCCCCTTCGGCTCGACCCCGACCGGAAGCGTCAGGTAGGAGACGAGGTCGAGGCCGTCGCGGGCCTTGATCACCACCGGCTCCATCTTCGCCAGCTGGTACTTCGCCAGCTCCGGCTGGTTGACGAACAGCAGCTCGCCCTTCTTTCCCGCGCGGTCCCAGAGGTACCAGGCGACCGGCCCGTCGTCCCCCTGGAACACGACGACCCAGCGCTTGTCCGCCCGGTCGCGGCTGACCACCGTGAACTCGCCCCGGTGGAGCTTCGCCAGCGCCTCGAAGTCCGCCTTGATCGCGGGGTCGAGCACCGTCCACTCGCTTTTCAGGTAGTTGAAGCCGACCGCCTGGACCTCGTAGGTGTCGGGGTGGACCATCACGCCGCCGGCGTCGGCCTTGGGGTTCTCGGCGATCTTCGCCAGTTCCTTGCCGCTGGTCGCGTCGACCCGCAGCACGCGGGTCGTGTCCGACCCCAGCGAGCTCTCGATCACCAGCGTCTTGCCGTCCTTCGCGAAGGTGACGGGTCCGCCCGACTCGAGGAACGGCCAGGTCATGAACTCGCGCCAGGGCTTGTCCTTGCCGTCGCGCAGGCGCAGCACGGTGCTGCCGTCGGCGGCATTGACCGCGACCGCACCGCGGATGACGAAGTCCGCGTCGGTCGTCCAGCCCTCGACGTCGCCGGGATTCTGGGTGTCGAGCACGACCGCGCCGGTCACCAGGTCGACCCGGTACATGTCGAAGACCCGCCGGTCGCGGATGTTGAGGCCGACCAGCAGCTCGTTGGGGTGGTCCCTGTCGGTCGCGAGGTTGGTGGCGCGGATTCCCTGGAACGGCGTCAGGTCGCGGACCACCTTGGTCGCCAGGTCGACGGCGTAGACGTGGAAGTTCTCGTCGCCGCCAATGTCCTGCAGGTAGAGGATGCGCGAGCCGTCCTCGGACCAGAAGTACTGGCGGATGCCGCGGTAGGTGTCGTTCGTGACCTGGACGGCGTCGTCCTGGCCGAGCGTCCTGACGAAGACGTTCAGCACGTCCTTGTCGTTCGGCGCGACGAAGGCGAGACGGGTTCCGTCGGGCGAGATCTTCGGGGAGGCCTTGACCGGGTTGCCGAACAGCACCTCGCGCGGGATCAGCGGCACGGGCGCGCCGCCGCCGGGCGCGGGCACGGCGGCCAGGGCCAGGGGCGCGAGCAGAAGCAGGGAGATCACGGGCAGGATTCGCTTCACGGGGGTCTCCTCCAGGAGCGCGGGGAACGCGGGCGTCGCAAAGATACAAACGAGGAGCGCGAGCGCGGCGAGGCTTCCCGCGGTGGAGGCGGCGAGCGGTCCCGGGCGGCGGTTCAACGGGCGCGCGCCCGGCGGTTTGTCGGTCATGCGAGTTCCTCCGCGATCTCGTCGGCCCAGGCGTCGAGCCGCCCGAGATCGCTGGCCAGGTCGAGTACGGTGTAGCGGCGGCGCAGGTGGCGCGCCGCGCGCAGCGCGTGCGCGGCGTGCGGCCGCGCGACGTCGATCGCCGCGAAGCGGGCCGGGGTGCCCGCCGCCGCCAGGTCGTCGTCGAGGCCGCGGCGCGCCGCGAGCTGCGGGGCGAGCCGCGCG
>CAYZDB010000388.1:0-2798 GCA_964476985.1 uncultured Acidobacteriota bacterium
CGGGACGGCGACCGGACGCGGCGGGATGGCGGCGGGCGGCGGAGCCGGAATCGGCGGCCTCGGTGCGGCGATCGGCGCGGGCGGCGGCGGATCGACGGACTCCGCGGCGAGCAGCGACACCGCCTCGTCGGACGCGATGTCTGCGGCCGACACGGTGATGTCTGCCGCCGACATCTCGTCGGAGGGCTGCGGCGCGGTCGGCTCCGGCTGCTCCCCGAGGGCGCTGGTCAGCGCCGACAGGATCTGGTCGTCGTGCGCGGGGCGCTCCAGGAACAGGTCGGCGCCGGCTTCCTTGGCCATCCCGCGGAACCGCGGCCCGCGGTAGATGCGGGAGGCCGCGATCACGAAGGGCGGGCGCTCGGGCCGCAGCCGCTTGATCGACTGGATCAGCTTGAAGCCGTCCTGCCCGGGGATCATCGGCTCGACGATCACCGCGTCGGGCGTGCCCCGGTTCAGTTCGGCGGCGATTTCCCTGCCGTTCCCCGCCCCGCTGACCGCGAACCCGGTCCCCTGCATGAGGGCCAAGGTCCGCTTGAGCGAGCGCGGCTCGAAATCAATGACCAGCAGCCGATGCCTCGCGCCCATGGGATCGCGATCCTCCCCGCGGCATCGTCGTCGCGGCATCCACGCGAGGACGGGCCCGTGTGCCGGGCCATCCCGGAAATCACCCGCGAACCGGGGATCTCCGCGCCCAGCGGGGCAGAACATAGGTCCCGCCCGGAGCCCGGACAAACCGTGCGATCATGCGCGGCCCCGCCCGGTGAGTGGGCCGCGCGCCCTCCCGCGGCGCGCCCGAGGGCGCGAGACCGCGCGCATGAACCCCGCCCTTCAGCTGGCCCTCGAACGGCTCGCCGACGCGCGCGCCGCAGCGGCGGACCCCTCGTCGTTCCAGCTCTGGGAGCTGCGCGCGACGCTGCGCGCCGAGGCTTCCGGGCGGGTCGCGGCGCTCGCCGCGGACGGCGGGTGGCGGCTGGAGTGGGGGCCCCCCGGCGCCCGGCGCT
This sequence comes from uncultured Acidobacteriota bacterium, assembly GCA_964476985.1. Lineage (GTDB taxonomy): Bacteria > Acidobacteriota > Polarisedimenticolia > J045 > J045 > JALOKP01. Next base: position 1,002 of record CAYZDB010000388.1, read on the forward strand.
GGCGCTTCGCGGTCGGGGCCGGTCCGGGCGCGTCGCTGGGGCGGGGGACCCGCCCGCCGGCCCCGCGTTCGCTGGACCCACGCGGCTGGTCGGCCGCCCTCTCGACGATGGACGAGGCGCTCCGGGCCGAGCTGTCGGCGCTCCCCGGGCCGGAAGCCGTCGAGGTTCGGCTTCGGTGGCGGGCCTGGCGGCGGGGCGGGGCGGCTCCCCGGTACGCCGAAGACCGCGGCGTGCAGGCGATTCCGCGCGATCCGGGCCTCGCGGCGGCGACCGGACCGGCCGAGCGCGGCCGCGACGGGCTGGCGGAGCCCTGGACCGGGCCGCTGGTGCTGCTGGCCCCGGCGGCCGGGTGGTGGGTCCACGAGATGGGGCACGCCGCGCTCGAGTCGGCGGCGCGGATCGGGCCGGTCGGCGCGCCCCATGGTCTGTCGATCGTCGACGATCCGGCTGCCGGCCCGTGGCCCGCCGGTTTCGCGTTCGACGACGCAGGGGAGCGGGCCCGGGCGGCGACGCTCTGGGACGCGGACGGTCCGCACCGCCCCTCGTGCCGCGGGCGCCGCCGGCGCGCCTCGGTCCGCGAGGCGGCGGAAGGGGCGCTTTCGGTGACCCGGCTCGTCGTCGGCGACCGGGACACCCGTCTCGACGGGACGGACCTGCCGGAGGGGACCCCCGTCGCGGCCGCAGTCCGCGCCGGGCGCTTCGATCCGCCCAGCGGGAGGATCGCACTCGAGCTGGAGGGGGTCGGCCGGGTCCGGCGGGGGCGCTACCGGCCGGGACCGGGCCGCGCCGTGGCGCTGGTCGATCCGGCCTCCGGGTGGGCCGGACTGCGCACGCTCGGGACCCCGACGAGCGGCGGCGACGAGCGCTTCGCGATCTGCTCGAGGCTAGGGGTCACGGTTCCAGTCATGGTCGGCGCGCCGACGATTGTGCTCGACCCTGTGCAGGTGCTCCCGTGAAATGGCGCATCGCGAGCCGGGAAGTCGCTGATGGGACGCGCTGACCGCGGTCGCCCGGCGGGGCCGCCGGATCGCGCCGCGCGGCGCGCCGCGCGACCCCTTGCCGCGGGGCAGGGTGGCGTGGAGAGGGTCGGTCCGGCGGCGAAAAGCTCCGGTCTCGGGGAGGCGTTCGCCGGCTCGGGATTCGCGGCGCACGGGTGGGGCTGGGAAGAAGGCGCGCTGGACGCGTCGCCCGCCCGGCTGGCCGCGCCCGTCACGCCCGCCGACCCGGTTCCGGCGCCGCCGACCCCCGCCCTGGCCCGCGTCGCGCGCCGGCGGCGGCGCGACGCGGCGCGGGCCCTGGCCGGCGCGGGGGTGCCGATCGCGGTCCGCGTCACCGCCGCGTCGGTGCGCTGGTCCGAGCCGGTGGCGGGCCCGGCGACCGAGCCCCGCCGATCCGACGCTCCGGCCGCTGGCGCGGCTCCACCGGGGGTCGCGTTCGTCGCCGCCGCCGCGCTCCTGGCCGGCCCCGATCCGGCGGCCCCGGCCTGGTCCCGGACCGCCTGGCTCACGGGCACCCCCGTCGCGGGGCTCGAGCCGGGAGCCTGCTGGCCGCCGGGGTGGCTGGAGGCTGCGGCGCGAGCGACGGGCGCCGCCGTCCTGGCCGGGTCCGGACGGCCCCGCCAGTCCGATCGCGCCGCGCCGCCGGTCGCGGGGCCGGACTTCGCGTCCGCGGCCGGGGCGCTGGTCGTCGATGCCTTCGCGGCGGGCGACCTGCTCCGGCTGGGAGCACACCGCGGGGGGGCGGGATCCGCGCGCGCTGCGGGCACGGCGGTCCCGGGCCTCGCCCGCGGCGTGCGCG
>CAYZDB010000389.1:0-2787 GCA_964476985.1 uncultured Acidobacteriota bacterium
CTGGACGGCGCCACCGTCGGGCAGTTCGTGCGCTTCGAGTTGACGGAGAGCGAGCGCTGGCGCTGGGTGAAGGCGAACCGCGAGGACCTGCGAGCCGGGCGCCTCTCGGCGGTCGATCTCGACCTGGCCGGGTATTGGAACACCTGGTCCTCCGTGCCGCTGCGGGGCCCGGACGGGACGATCCAGCGCGGGCAGCCGGCGCTGCGAGCCCGGCACTACCGGCTCGAAGTGGAAATCGACTCGGCCGGCGAACGGGTCCACGGCAAGGCCCGAGTCGACCTGGTGTCCCGGACGGACGGGGTCCGGACCGCGCTCCTGCTGCTGCATGACGACCTGCGGGTCTCGAGCGTCCGCGACGGCGCCGGCACGCCGCTCTTCTTCTCGCAGACCGGCGGATCGGTGGTCGTCGTGCTGCCCGGCACCCTGGAGGAAGGCGCAGAGGCGGCACTCGAGATCGAGTACGGCGGGACCCTGTTCGACCGCACCTCGAAGAAGGTCTTCATCAACTGGTCCAGCGATTCCTGGTACCCGCAGACGGCGGCCGGCGAACCGGCGACATTCGACGTCACGCTGCGCTGGCCGTCCCGGCTCGAAGTGGTGGCCTCCGGCGTCCGGGTGGACTTCGGCGACCGGGAGGGGGGGCGGTGGGAGCGGAGGGTACTCGACACGCCGGGCATCCTGTTCGGGCTCGAGGTCGGAGACTTCGCGGAGTTCTCCGATCACGACGGACGGGTCCTGGTGCGGACCGCGTTCGACCAGGCCTCCCAGAAGTGGATGTCGAAGAAAGAGCAGGAGGAGTTTCGCGCGAACGTCCGCGACGCGCTGGCCTACTTCGAGTCCGTCTTCGGCCCGTACCCGCTCGACCACCTCTCGGTCGTGACGAACCGCCAGGGGTACGGGCAGGGGATGCCCGGCTTCGTCACCGTCCCCGACACGCTGGTGGCGATGGCAAAGGACTACCGCCAGTTCCTGGCGCACGAGCTGGCGCATCAGTGGTGGGTGAACCTGGTCCGTCCCGCGTCCCCGCGCGACGCCTGGCTCTCGGAGGCGATGGCCGAATACGCGTCCCTGCTGTACGACCGCAACGTGCTGGCGAAGCGTGAAAAGCGGAAGATCCGCTCGCCTTTCGCGGAGTGGAAGGAGCAGCTCTACGCCCCGACCCGGGCGAACGTCCCCGCAGAACGGATCGGCCCGGTCGGGCTCGGCTCCCGTCTCAACTCCAGCCTCTGCTACGACTGCTACGACCGGATCGTCTACACCAAGGGGGGGATGGTGGTCGAGATGCTCGGTCAGTACCTGGGTGAGGAGCGTTTCCTGCCGATGCTGGCCGGGATCCTGCGCACCCACGCGGGAGGGACGCTCTCCGCCGACGCGTTCTTCGCCGAGATCGGCCGGCAGGCCGGGGAGGACCTCACCTGGTTCCGCCGCCGCTACGTCGACGGGACGGGTCTGCCGATGGTGTTCTACAGCTACGAGATCGCCGAGGTCGGACCGCAGGCTTGGCAGGTCAAGCTGACGCTCGAGCAGGAGCCCAGCTACGGCGAGACCTTCGCGGTGGTCCGGACCGCTTCGGGGGCGCTCGACGCGCGCAGCGAACGCATCGACTACTTCGACGTCGAGGACGCGAACCTCCCGCTCACGGTCGGGATCGGCGTGTTCCGCGACAGCGTCGTGGCCGATCTCAAGCGTCCGGCGACGAAGCGCGAGAAGCGCGACGGGAACTGGGTGCTGGTCGGGAAGCAGCGCGTGCGCACGGCGCGCGCGGAGTTCTCGGTCAAGGTTGCGGAGAAGCCGCTCTCGGTCCGGCTCGACCCCGAGCGGACGACGCTGGCCGATTTCATCTGCCAGAGCTGCCGCCCAAAAGACACGCTGCGACTGCGGGCGATGCGGGAGATCGACGCCGGGCACTACGAGGCCGCGCAGGCCCTGCTGGAGCAGGCGCTCGCCGCTCCGCTCGACACCCGGGACCTTCCAGAGAACGCCGGCGAGCGGTTGGTCTTCAACCGCGAGGTGCGAGACTCGGACGCGGCAATCTACTTCAACATGTCGCGCGTCGCGGTTGAACTCGGGCGAGACGCCGAGGCGCGTGCGCTGCTGGCGAAAGGGCGCGACACGATCGCCTCGGACGCAGCGCAGTGGGTCCGCGACGTCGGGAACAACCAGGAGGCCCGCCTGTTCCTGCGCGAAGGCCAGGCGAAACAGGCCCGCGACCTGCTCTGGCGCGAGGTGGTGAACGGCGAGAACGACAGCTTCGAGGGCTGGATGCTGACGGCGGTCGCGGCGCATGCGGTCGGCGACCAGCAGACGCTGGACAAGGCGCTGGCGAAGTGCCGGCGGTTCGGCGCGGAGGTATCGCTGCTCGAGCCGGGGAACTGACGGGGCCTGGATCCGCCGGCCGGCCCGGCGGCCCCAAGAGCACTCAGGCGGCGATTACCGGACCGGCCCGGGATTCGAGGGTTGATTCCTGCCCCCGAACCCCGTACAACCCCCGGCACGGCCGCGTCCCGCCCCCGGGCCGCGGATGCAACGACATGCGGCCGCCGTTGGCGGCGGCGAGGCCGCGCGCGATCTCGAGCCCGAGTCCCCTCCGCCCGACGTCTGCGTGGTCGCCTCCCGTCCCCGGGAGGGCCTCGGGGGCGACTCCGGGGCCCCGGTCGGCCACTTCGAGACGGACGAGGCGGGGCTCGACCGGGTGCCGCGTCGCCGTCAGCTCGATTGCGGTCCCCTCGCGCGCGGCGCGGGCGGCGTTCTCGACGAGGTTGACGAGGACCTCGGCGACGAGCGACG
>CAYZDB010000390.1:0-2776 GCA_964476985.1 uncultured Acidobacteriota bacterium
AAAGCGTGCAGCACCAGCTGCTCGGTCCCGTCGCCGGCCGCCCCCTCGGCGACCCGCTCGGCGACGACGCGCCCCGAGTGCGGCAGCGCCCCCGTGGCGCGGCGCTGCGCGCGCAGCAGCTCGACCAGCGCGGACGCGGCGCCGGGGGTCAGCCGGTGCTCGTCGACCAGCCGCCGGGGCAGCGACGGGTCGTCGAGGTGCGCGTCCGCCTCCGCCAGGAAGGCGGCGATCCGCGCCGACAGGAACGCGCCGCGGTCGCGCCCGTCGGCGCGCCAGAAGGGGGCCATCGCGGCCGGTCCCGCGGCGGGCGAGACCAGCACGTCGTTGTGCGTGATCTCCTCGATCCGCCAGCCCTGCACGCCGAGCGTGAAGGTGTCGCCCAGCTTGCGCTCCCAGACGAACTCCTCGTCCAGCTCGCCGATCTTGGCGCCCGTTCCGTGCCGGCGCAGGTGGAAGTAGCCGCGGTCGGCGATCGTCCCGCCGCCGCGGTAGAGCACCCGCTCGGCGCCGGCGCAGGCGCGCACGGTCCCCTCGACCGCGTCGCGCGAGACGAGCGCGCGCAGCTCCGGCACCGGGCGGCCGTGGTGGCGCCCGTCGAGCATCTCGAGCACGCCGTCGAGCTGGCGGCGGGTCAGGCCGTGGTAGGGCTCGGCGCAGCGCAGCGCGGCGAGCAACGCCGGCACCTCCCAGGTCTCGCCCACCGTCATCGAGACCACGACCTGGGCCAGCACGTCGAGCGGGCCGGCGATCGGCGCCAGCGGCTCGACCTCCCCCGCCTGGACCGCCCGCGACACCACCGCGGCCTCGAGCAGGTCGCGCGCGTGGAGCGGCAGGAAGCGGCCGCGGCTGACGCCCCCGACCTGGTGCCCGGCGCGGCCGATCCGCTGGACCGCCGCGGCGACCGAGGGCGGGGTGGTGACCAGCAGCACCTCGTCCAGCGCGCCGACGTCGATCCCCAGCTCGAGCGAGCTGGTGGCGACGATCGCGCGCAGTTCGCCGCGCTTGAGCCGCTCCTCCACGACCTGGCGGACCTCGCGCGAGAGCGAGCCGTGGTGGGCCCAGGCCGGCGGCTCGGGCTCCGCTTCGTTCACCAGGCGCGTCAGCTTCTCGACCGTGCGGCGGCTGTTGCCGAAGACCAGCGTCGAGCGGTTCGCGGCGAGCGCGCGCTTGACCTCGGCCACCACGGCGGACCAGGGGGAGGGCCGCTCGCCGCCGCCGCCGGGCCCGTCCGGCACGCCCCAGGCGACCGTCAGGTCGTAGCGGCGCGCGCCCGGCGCCTCGACCACCTCGACCAGCCGGCGGCGGTAGTGCGGCTCCTCGTTGCCGACCGCCGGGCTGAGCAGCTCCCAGCCGCCGATCCACTCCGCGATCCGCTGCTTGGGCTCGACCGTCGCCGAGAGCGCGATCCGCTGGAACTCCCCCGACGCCAGCGCCAGCCGCTCGACTGCCGTGACCAGGTGCGCCCCGCGCTTGGTCGCCGCGAGGGCGTGGATCTCGTCCAGGACAACGGTTTCCAGCCCTTCGAGCAGCCCCCGCGAGCCGCGCGCGGTCAGCAGCAGGTTCAGGCTCTCGGGGGTGGTGACCAGGATCTCGGGCGGGTGGCGCAGCATCCGGCGGCGCTCGTCCGCGGGGGTGTCCCCCGAGCGGGTCTGCACGGCCAGCGCGGGCGGCGCGAGCCCGGCGGCGGCGAACCGCTCCGTCAACTCGTGGAGCGGGGCCAGCAGGTTGCGCCGGATGTCGGTGTTGAGCGCCCGCAGCGGGGAGACGTAGAGGACGCGGATCCCGCCCGGCTCCCACGACCGCGTCAGCAGCCGGTCGAGCGCCCAGAGGAAGGCGGCGAGGGTCTTTCCGCTGCCGGTGGGGGCCGCGGCGAGCAGGTGCGCACCGGCCGCGATCCGCGGCCAGGCCAGGCGCTGGACCTCGGTCGGCGTCCCGACGCGCTCCTCGAACCAGGCGCGGACCAGGGGGTGAAACGGCGCGAGGGGGCTGTCTTCGGCGGCCATGACCGGCCCCGATGATCGCACCAATCCGGGGCCGGCCGGCTTACGGTTGCTGCCGCCGCGTTGTCGACCCAAGTTCGACAGGGAGGAGGGACGAGGGGTTTGCAGCCGCCCGCACGGCTCCAGGCCGCGGCGGTGAGGCGGGAGGCCCGGGTTTCCCGCGATCCGTACGCGGCGTTCGCCACGCTGGATGGGACCCATCCGCTGCGCGAGCGCGCCCCCCGCGCCGCGGTCGCCTACGCCGTGCGCCGCGTCCGCGGCAGCCGCGTCCTCTACTTCAACTTCGCGCTGGCCCGGGAGATGGGCCTGATCCCTCCCGACCACCCCGAGGCGATGACCCGCGGCCTGCACCGCGCGCTGCTCGAAGCGTTCAGCCTGCAGATCGTCAACGAGTACGACCTGCGCCACCGCACGAGGATCCCGAAGCGCGACCGGCTCGCGCGCTCGCACTTCGCGACGCGCTACCTGCAGCTCCAGCACCCCGACCCGCGCGGCACGACCTCGGGCGACGGGCGCGGGATCTGGAACGGCCGCTTCACCGCGCACGGGATCAGCTGGGACGTCACGAGCTGCGGCACCGGCGCGACGCGCCTGTGCCCCGCGACCGCCCAGACCGGCCGCTTCTTCAAGACCGGCAGCCGCCGCGCCTCCTACGGCTGCGGCACCGCCAGCCCACACGAGGGGCTCTCGGCGGCGCTGATGAGCGAGATCTTCCATCGCAACGGGATCGCGACCGAAAGGGTGCTGGCCGTGCTGCGCCGCCCCGACGGCTTCGG
>CAYZDB010000391.1:0-2763 GCA_964476985.1 uncultured Acidobacteriota bacterium
CGCGACAACTGGGCGATCGCGACCGCGCCGCCCGAGTGCGCCACGGCGGAGGCGGCCTCCACCGGGATGTTCACAACCGGGTCGGAGAGTTGCGACACGATCTGGTCGGCGATCTCCGGCCGGCCGAAAGTGCCCAGCGAGCGCAGCGAGCTGATCCGGACGCTGGTGTTCTCGTCGCGCGTGCCCTGGACCAGCAGCTGCACCACGCTCCCTGCGTCGAGTCCGGCCGCAGCAGCGTACGAAGCGGTCAGGGCCTTGGCGGCGTACAGGCGCACGAACGGATGCCTGTCCTGCAGGGCGCCCAGAAGGGTCGCGCCCGCGGCCGGTGCCCGCAGCTGCCCCAGCGCGAAGATCACGCGCCACCGCAACTCGTCGTCGTCGGTCTGCGCGAGGGCGATGAGCTGCCGGGTCGGGCTGAGCGCGCCCAGCCGCCACGACTCGACGGCGGCCTGGCGCACCAGCACCTCAGGATACTGGGCGACCGAAAGGTTGGCCGTGTTCGTGAGGACGCGCGTCACCAGGTCGGCGGCCGCCGGCCCCCCGATCCTCGCCAGCGCGTTGACGACCTCCCGGGCGGTCTCGAGGGTGGGCGCCGGCATGGAAGTGAGACGGTCCGAGAGCGCCGCCACCGCCGCCGTGTCGCGCAACAGCCCGAGGGCGAATGCCACGGTGGGGTGGACGGTCGAATCCTGGTCCTGCAGCATCGGGATGAGGAGGGCCGTCCCGCGCAGGTCCCCGATCCGACCGAGCGACAGGGCGGCCATGCGCCGTACGATCGGCTCGGGCGACAGCGTGCCGGCCTCCAGGGCGCCGGCGGCGTACTGCCTCGAGTCCTGCGCCTGCAGGAGCGGAGCGAGCGCCTCCACCACTGCGGCGCTCTGCGCGGCGAGCGGCGCGGCCCCGGCGAGCGGTGCGACGAGGACGGCCGCGAGCAGCCGTGGGGTCAGGCGCGACGCGCTCATGCGGGGTCGGGCGCCGGGTGGAGCAGCGCCGCGACGGCGGCGGGTAGCCGCGTCGGCTCGAACTGGTGGTTGAGGCTCAGCATGCGCGTCTCCGCGGTGACCAGCAAGGCGCCGCTCTCGGCATGTGTCAGGCGGTAGGCGAAGGTGACCCGGCGGCTGGCGAGTTCCCGGACCCAGCAGCGGACGACGACCGTGTCGTCGTAGCGGGCGGGTCGGTGGTAGCGCATGGTGAGGTCGCCGACCACCAGGAAGAAGCCCATCCCTTCGAGTTCCCGGTAGCTCATGCCCGCCTGGCGGAGGTACTCGGTCCGGGCCACGTCGAGCCAGACGGCGTACCGTGCGTGGTACACGACGCCCATCTGGTCGATTTCGGAGTAGTTGACGCGCGCGATCGTGTCGACGTAGGAGATGGGCATCGGCGGCCGGAGAGGGGGTTGGGTCAAGGTAGGCCGAGGCGCCGCCGAAAGTCAAATGCCGCAAGCGCTTGCGAGACTGCCGCAGGGCTTCCTATCTTCGGTCGTGTTCGGTCAACGCCTCCTCGTCCTGTCCGACGCCCACGTGGGCGCCACCCCGCCCGAGGTCGAGGAGTCCCTCCTCGCCTTTCTCGAGCGCGCGCCCACGCTCGGCGACTGCCTCCTCCTCAACGGCGACATCTTCGATTTCTGGTTCGCCTACAGCCGGCTGATTCCCAGGGTCGGGTTCCATGTCGCCGCCGAGATACGCCGGGTCCGGAAGCGGATGCCGGTGGCGATGGTGGGCGGGAACCACGACCGATGGGGAGAGGACTTCTGGGAGCGGGACCTCGACGTGCGATTCGCGCCGGTCCGGATGGAACTGCAGGTCGGGGACCGACGGGTGCTCGCCATCCACGGCGACGGCGTGACCGAGTCGCATTGGTCCGCGGTGCTCCTGCAGCGGATCACGCGGAACCCGGCGTTCGTCACGATGTGGAAGCACGCCCCGACGGCGTTTGCCTTCTGGGTGGTGGACCGGATGACCCACTCGCTCGGGAACACGGTGCGGGAAGATGAAATCCTGCGGGCCGCGTCGGACCGGCAGCGAGCCTGGGGTGAGGCCCTGCTGGCGCAGGATCCCGGGCTGGGGTGCATCGTGATGGGTCACACCCACCGGCCGGTCCTGAGCGAGCCGTTTCCGGGCCGGCAATTCCTCAATCCCGGGGCGTGGCTCGACGGCTTCCGCTACGGCGTCGTGACCCCGACCGGGGCGGACCTCGCCGTATGGAAAGGTTGAGCAGTACCGCGCGCGTGTCTCGGTAGTTCGCGCAGCCCCCAGTCCCCCGTCCTTCCCGGCCTACCCCAACCGCACCAGTTCAGGCTCGCCCAGCCGCTCCCCCAGGAATCGCGCCCCCACCTGGAGGAACCGCGCCTGGTCGTCGCTCACGACGAACCGATGGCGCCCCGGCACCGTTGTCCCGCTCGCCGTGCCCGCCTCGTCGAGCGCCTCGGCCAGGCTCCGCGCCGTCTCCTCCGCGCTGTCGATCAGCGCGACCTCGCCCCCCATCACTTCGTGCAGCAGCCCCTTCAGCAGCGGGTAGTGGGTGCAACCGAGCACCAGCGTATCGACCCCGGCCCGCTTCAATGGCGCGAGATACTCCTCCGCCACCAGCCGGGTGGCGGGGTGATCGAACCACCCCTCCTCGACCAGCGGCACCAAGAGCGGGCAGGCGACCTGCTCGATCCGCGCGGCGGGCAGGATCCGGCGGATGGCGGCGGGATAGGCCTGGCTCGCGACAGTGCCCGCGGTCCCGATGACGCCGATGCCGCCGCCGCGCGTGGCGCGG
>CAYZDB010000392.1:0-2745 GCA_964476985.1 uncultured Acidobacteriota bacterium
CTCCGCGCCGGCGACGGCCGCGCCGGGCGCGCCCGCCCCCTTCACCGTGCCGCGCAGCGCGACCCCGCGCTCGGAGACCAGCGTCACGCTGCGCGCCGCTCCCGCCGTGACGACGACGTCCTCCAGCCGGGCGGGCGCGAACCCCGCGCGCGTCGCCTCGAGGCAGACGCGCGCCGGTGCGAGCCCCTCCGCGCGGAACCGGCCGCGCTCGTCGGTCGTCGTGCTCGCGGCCGGGTCCGCGCAGCCGACGCGCACCGTCGCGCCGGCGACGGGAGCGCCCGCGCGGTCGACGACGCGGCCCTCGATCGAGCCGGTCATCGCCGCGTCGGGCGGGCCGGCACGGAGGCCGGCCCCGACGGTCGACCCGGCGATCGCGAGCAGCAGGGGGAGGGCGAGCCGGAAGGCACGACGGGACGCGGCGACGGGGCGGTGCGGGCTCGGGATCACGGGGCCTCCTCGACCGGCGGGCCGGGCGCGGGAAGAGCGCGCCATCATGGGCCGCAGCCGGCGGAAGCGGAAGCACGCGCCGTCCGCTCCGGGCCGTGCGGGCCGCAGCGGCGGCGCAAGGCGGTCTCGTCGAAGCAACGCCTCGCGTCGCCGGCGGTTCCCCGCCCGGTGTTTCGCCGGGGTCGCCCGCGGTTCCCGGGCCGCTACTTCGCCAGCGCGGGCGACGGCGCGGAGAGCTCGACCTCGGCCCGCTCGGCGTCGTCGATCGCCTGGAGGAAGCGCCGCAGGTCCGGGTACTCCGCGACCTCGACCCGCCGCGGCGGGATCGCGACCGTGCGCACGAGCTGCAGCCGGTCGCCGTCGATCGTCGCCACGAGGCCGTAGTGGCCGTAGGCCCCCTCCAGGTCCGCCGGGGAGGGGAGCGCACCGACGCGCAGCCCCTCGGGGACCCGCACCCGGACCCGGTCGCGCCGGAACTCCTGCGCGTCGAGCAGCAGCGGGTACTTGCGCGCGGGCAGCGACCCGAAGTCGGACAGCAGGTCGAGCCGCTGCGCCACCACCGGCAGGGCGAACCCGGCCGGCAGGCGCCGCCCGAACCCGCCGCCGGTGAAGGCGAACGACAGCGTCACGTCCCCGTCCTGCCGGTCCAGCCCCTCGGCCCGGGCCGAGATCACCTGCGCGCCGGCGAAGTAGTTGCCGACGAAGGTGCGGTACGCGGTGTCCTTGCGGTCGGGCGGCACCTCCGACATCACGCGCCGGACGATCCCCGACAGCACGCCGCGCAGCGTCAGCGTCAGGTTCCCGGTGACACGGCCGTCCGCCTCGAGCACCAGGTCGGCGTCCGATTCCTGCAGGATGCCCGGGTCGCGCCGCCCGATCTCGACCAGGCGGGCCGGCGCCTCGGGGTCGAGCGGGATCGACAGCCCGTCGGAACCGGCCATCCGCAGCGGCAGCGCGTCGAACGGGTAGTCGGCGTCGGTGTAGTCGAGGTAGACGGTCCGGTCCTTCAGCGGGATCTCGACCAGCGCGTAGGGGAACAGGTCGGGCGACGGGCACTCCATCGAGGTGCCGCGCAGCTCGAGCGGCCGGGCCAGCAGCAGCCGCGCCTCGAGCCCGACCATCCGCGCCAGGGTCAGCGCCACCGTGACGCGGTTCCCCTCGCCGGCCGAGGCCGACATCGAGGCCGCGGTTCCCAGCGCCAGCGGCGCGGCCCCGGGCTTGATCCGCTCGTTGACGACCGCGTGCAGCGCGCGCGCCAGCGCCTCCGGTTCCGATCCCGCGGCGCGCCGCCGGATCTCGGCCGCCATCTCCGGCAGCGGCGCGTCGGGCAGCATCGAGCCGGCGATCGCGCTCTTCACCAGGTCGCCGACGTCGGCCCAGCTGGCGTTCAGCCCCAGCTTGACGTTGGGGATCACCGCGCTCGGGTCCGCGATGTGCGGCTCGGGCCGCAGCTGCGGCACCTCGCGCGCGGTCCAGGTCCGCACCCGCAGCCCGTCCCGGACCTCGTCGGTGGTGGCCAGCCCCTCCTGCTGGCCGCAGATCTGCACCGGCAGCGCGGGGTCGTGCATCACGGCGTAGCGCGACAGGACGAAGTCGCGGTCCTGGCCCTGGAAGACGAAGACCGAGCGGTTGTCGAGCGAGCCCGGGATCAGCCCGGAGGGGGGCGTGTAGCGCCGCCACGAGTACTCGACGAAGTCGCCCGGCTCGAGCCCCGGCAGGCTGATCGGCCGCTTGGTCCCGGGATCGACATCGACCACCCGCCCGTCGGGCTTGTGCTCGCGCAGCTCCTGGATCCAGGCGCCCGGCAGGACCTCGAGCTCTCCCTCGCGCTCGACGCCGGCCCGGGTGTAGATGCCGTGGATCCCCTGGTAGAGCTCGGTCTGGCCCGCCTCGCGGTCGATCAGCACGGTGGCGAGGTCGCCCAGCAGCGCGGCGTCGACGCCGGGGCCGGGCTTCTCGGCGGTGCGGATCACCTCGCGGGCGTCGATCAGCCAGGGGGAGAGCGGGTCCGTCACGCCACGCTGCCGCAGCGCCTCGCGCACCTCGAGGCGGCCGGGCTGCAGGTCGAGCAGGTCCTGCAGCGCCGCCGTCGCCTCGGCCTCGCGGCCGAGCTGCGACAGCAGTGCCGCGCGCTCCTCGACCAGCGCGGCCTCGCGCGGCAGGGCGGCGATCGCGCGGTCGAGCACCGCCAGCGCCGCGGCGGGCTGCCCCGCGTCGGCCTCGAGCCGCGCCCGGCCCAGCCAGGCGCTGGTCGAGGCCGGCCGGGCCGCGAGCGCGCGCTCCCACGCCGCGCGCGCG
>CAYZDB010000393.1:0-2734 GCA_964476985.1 uncultured Acidobacteriota bacterium
CCGCCGCGGGGCGACGCGGGGAGCGGCCAGGCCGGCTCGCCCAGCTCGACCCACGCGCACCAGGGGACGCCGGGAGGCAGCGTGCCGATCCACGAGCGGAACAGCTCGAGCGCCGGCCGGGGGTCGCGAACGGGGCGCGGCGAGGCGGGGGCCGCGCGCAGCAGCAGGCGGCCGAAGGTGAAGCGCGGCAGCCAGTCCGAGAGCGCGGCCGCGTCCTCGTAGTTCTCGAACAGCCGGGCCAGGCCGGAGTGCCTTCCTTCGAGCGGACGGGCCGAGACGAAGGCGGCGCAGCGGTACCCGTTGGAGGTCAGGCGCTCGGGCAGCCCCTCGATCCCCGGCCGCAGCGCGTCGCCGTCGTCGCGCAGGCCGTGGCTGCTCGGGTAGAGGCCGGTGAGCAGCGAGGCGGCCGCCGCCGGCGTGACCCGCGAAGGGGTGACGGTCTCGCGGAAGGCGGCACCCTGCTCGGCGAGCGCGTCGAGCACCGGCGTCGCGGTGGCGATCGCGCCGTAGGTCCCGACGGCGTCGGCCCGCAGCCCGGTGATCGTCACGAGCAGGACGTTGGGATAGACCGCGGCGCCGGTCGCCTCGCCGCGTTGCACCGCCCCGCGCAGCACCCAGGCCGCGGCCGCGAGCACGACGAGGCCGGCCACGGCGAGCGCGAGCGTGAAGCGCCCGCCCTGCAGCTGCAGCCACGCCGCGGGGAGCACGAAGCAGAAGAGCGCGAGCCCGGCCAGGAAGGCCAAGGCCGTGCCGACCATCACGAACGGCGTGCGATCGCCGGCGGCCAGCGGCGGGCCGAGCAGCAGCACCAACGGCCCGGCCGCGAGCAGCGCGGCCGCGGTCCATCGGCCCGCCTCGTAGCGGCCCGCCCGCCGCCCGGCGAGCCGCGGAAAGAGCCTCGCGACGCCGGACCCGACCAGCGCGCCGAACAGCGCGGCGAGCGTCACCGCGACCAGCCCGGAGAGGACGAACGCACCGAGCGCGGCGGAGGACGCCGCCGAGGCCGGGCGCGAGGAGAGCGCGACGCGCACTCCGTCCGCCAGCGCGATCGAGGCCCCGAACCCGGCCCCCAGCACGGCACCGCCGCGCGCCGCCCGGAAGGGCGTGGCGGGGAGGTCGCGCGGCGGCAACCCGAGCCGGGCGAAGGCCCGCAGGACGCGGGCCTCGATCCCGCCGGTCCGGGAGCCGAGCAGGACCCGCACCCCGGCCAGCGCGCCGAGGCACAGCAGGGGCAGGAAGGCCCGTCCCAGCGGCAGGCTGATCGGCCCCAGCTCGATCGTGGCGGCGCCGCTGCCGACGACGGCGAAGACGACGACGGCGGCGAGGACCAGGCCGGCGTTCACGGCGCGGGCGGCGCGCTGGCGCGAGCGCGGGTCCACGCGTCAGCGCCACCGCGGGGGCGCGGCGGCCCGGCCCCATGCGGGAACGAACGGCATCGAGCCGCTATTCTAGGCGCCGCCCGAGAGGGCGCCATCTCGCGGGGGAGGCCGGTTCCTGGTCCCTGCCCCGCCCGGGGAGCAGCCCTTGGCCCAGCCGCCGGACCGTCCTTCCCCGCCCGCCGAAACCGACCTCGCGCGGGCCGTCGACGCGCTGCTGGAGCAGCTGGTCGCGCTCCAGGAGCGCCGCCTTTTCGAGCTCGGACAGCGCCTCCACCCGGGGCTGTCGCGCGACGACCTGCACAACTTCGACGACGTCCCGGCGCTCGCCGGGAACCCGCACTTCGCGTACGAGGACGGCCACTACGCCGGCCTGCTGGCGGCGCAGGCCGCGCTCCGGGCCCTGCTCCGCGCCCGGCCCGGCCCCGGCCCGGGCTGACCGCCCCCGGGCCGGACGGCCCCCGGTCTGCTATCTTTCGGGATCCGGACGACCGCGCGCGATGATCATCCGCCTGCAGCCCGACGCCGACCCTGCTGCCGTGAGCGGGCGCCTCGCCGCGCTCGGACTCTGGGTCGACCGCTACGAGGGCGCGGACCGGCAGCCGCTGTTCGTCGTCCACCCCTGGTCGGCCGAGGCCTCGCGGGAGCAGATCGAGGCCCTGGACGGCGTAGCGGAGGTCCTGGCCCGGCCGCAGGGCCGGCCCCGCCTCGACGCCGCCCCGCCCGTGCTCGACGTCGCCGGGATCCCGATCGGCGCGAGCCAGCGCCCCGTCCTGATGGCCGGCCCGTGCAGCGTCGAGTCCGAGGAGCAGATCGACGCGATCGCGAGCCAGCTGGCTCGCTCCGGCGTGCAGTTCCTGCGGGGCGGCGCCTTCAAGCCGCGCACCAGCCCCTACGCCTTCCGGGGCCACGGGGAACCGGCGCTGGGCTGGCTCTCGGCCGCGGCCCGCGCGCACGGCCTGCGCGTCGTCTCCGAGGCGCTGGGTGAGGCGACGGTGGAGCGCGTCGCCGCGCACGCCGACCTGATCCAGGTCGGATCCCGCAACATGCAGAACTTCTCGCTGCTGCGGGCCGCCGGCGCGACCGGCAAGCCGATCCTGCTCAAGCGCGGGATGGCGGCCACGATCGACGAGTGGCTGCTCGCCGCCGAGCACTGCCTCGACGGCGGCGCGTCGGGCGTGATCTTCTGCGAGCGCGGTATCCGCAGCTTCGACCCGAGCACGCGCAACGTGCTCGACCTCGGCGCCGTGGCGCTGATCGCCGGCGTCCACCGGCTCCCCGTGGTCGTCGATCCGTCGCACGCCGCCGGGCGGCGCGACCTCGTGCTGCCGCTCGCGCTCGCCGGGGTCGCGGCGGGC
>CAYZDB010000394.1:0-2729 GCA_964476985.1 uncultured Acidobacteriota bacterium
CGTCGCCGCGGGCCAGACGGTGTTCCAGGTGCGGCCGACCGAGTACCGGCTCGACCTGCAGCAGGCCGAGGCCGCGGTCGTCTCGGCGCAGGTCGCGCTGAAGGACGCGCGGCGGGAGCGCGAGCGGATGGAGGGGCTGGCGCGCGAGGGCTCGGCCACCGGCCAGATGCTCGACCAGGCCGTGACCGCCGCCGAGCGCGCCGAGGCGGCGCTCGGCGAGGCGCAGGCCCGCCGCGACGCGGCGCGCCAGCGGCTGGCCGACACGACCGGCGCCGCCCCCTACGGCGGCGTGATCACGGCCCGGATGCTGCAGCGCGGCGAGTTCGTCGCGCGCGGCGCGCCGGTCGTCAAGATCGCCGACCTCTCGACGCTGCACGGCGAGTTCGAGGTCCCGGAGCGGCTGGCCGGAACGCTCGCGCCGGGCATGAACGCGACCCTCGCGGTGCGCACGGCGGGCGAGCCGCTCCAGGGCATGATCGTCGCCGTGAACCCGTCGATCGACTCGACCAACCGGACCTTTCTGGTCAAGGTCGCGGTCCCCAACCCGGACCTGCAGCTGCAGGCCGGCCTGTTCGCGACCGCGCGCTTCGAGCTGCCGGCGCGGCTCGGCGCGCTGGCGGTCCCCCTCGCCGCGGTGACGCGGGACGAGGGGCGCTCCTACGTCTGGATCGTCGACGGCGGCCGGGCCCGCACGCTCCCGATCCGCGAGGGGCTGGCCGACGGCGAGTGGGTCGAGGTGGTCGAGGGGCTCGACCCCGGGCAGGGGGTCGTGACGACCGGCGCGGGCGGCCTGGTGGCCGGGGCGCAGGTCGCGGTCAAGGGGAGCTGAGGCGTGCCCGGGCGCGGACGGTCCGCGCCCGGGCAGCTCGACTCCGCAGCCGGCTCCCGCCGGGCGGGCGCTACTCGCAGCGCCTCGCCAGGTCCTGCGGCAGGGGGCAGGTCCCGTTTCCGGTGTGGGCGGGGCGCTCGAGCCCCGCGCTCGACTTGCCGTAGGAGCCCTCGTTGCCCTCGTTGCGGCCAGCCACCAGGAAGAAGATCGACGCCGGGCTCGCCGGGTAGTTCCAGCCGTAAGAGCCGGAATTGCCGATCCCGCACTGCTGGCCCGAGTAGCCGTAGGTCGAGACCGCGCTCAGCGGGCCGTAGTAGATCGTGTTGCCGGTCGCCGTGCAGGCCGGGCCGTAGCTGATCGTCATCAGCCGGGCCGCCGGGTCGTGCGCCGTCACGAGCAGCTGCGGCAGGCCGCCGCGCGAGACCTCGCCCGGCGTCGCCGCGGCGGCGGTGCACTGCGAGTCCAGCGCGTCGAAGGTCCCGTCGCCATCGTTGTCGAGACCGAGCGTCGACGCCGCGTAGTTCTCGACGAATGCGGGAGACGGGTTGCAGGGGTCGGTGGGGATCGTGTGTCCCGTTCCCGGGTTGGCATAGAAGGGGGGCAGGACGTTCTCGCCGACCGGGGTCTTCGCGGCCGGGTTGGAATCGGCGTGGCAATCGACGCAGGAGGTCGTCCCCGTCCGCCAGTGGAGCTGGCGCAGCCCCGCGCCGAAGCCCTCGGTCCCGGTCCCGGTGCCGTCCTGCGAGCGGCCGTGGCAGCCCGAGCAGGAATAGCCCGACAGGCCGTTTCCGCCGGGCGAGCGCCCGATGTAGGTCGGGAAGCGGTTGGAGTAGTGGCAGCTGTTGCAGTCGCCTCCCAGCATGCCGTTGCGGTGCACGTCGTGCAGGTCGTCGTTCCAGCTCTGGCCGTCCACCTTCGAGGTGTACGGGCTGGTGCGGAATCCCCCGTGACAGGTCGCGCAGTTCCCGGACGTCTTGTTCGTGGAGTACTGGTCGTAGCCCAGTGCGAGGCTGGCGACCGCGGCGATGACCGCGAGCGCGGTCACCGGCGCGAGGCGGCGCGGGCGCCCCGCGGCGAGGTGGAACGGCGTGTCGTTCATGACGGGCTCCCCACCGATCAGCGCCCGGCGTCCCGCGATCGGGTCCGCCCTGGATGGCGCTGGTGTGCGTCCGCCTCGGGCCGGCGGGAAGCGTGAAGAAACTGGAATGATTCTCGGTTCGTACGACGAGCCCCACAACTCCCTTTACTGGAACCTGATCACAATTGTCGTAGGCTTCAATGGGCCGCTTTCGAGGCCCGGCGTCCCCGCCGCCCGCCAGGGAGGTGAGTCGGCGGGCAAGCGGGCGCCGAGCCTCGACGGCCCGGGTTTTTCCCTCCCGGTCAATTCCTGCCCCGGGGAGGAATCGGCGTCCGGCGCGAGCCCTTTCCTCCCGAACCTGCGACCATGCGGGGTGCGCGTTCCATCGACGCGCCCGAGGAGCCCGGCGTGGCGAACAAGAGACCGTCCTTCCTGAAGCGACAGAAGGAACAGACCCGCCTGACCCGCGCGGCCGAGAAGCGCGCCGACCGCGCCGCCCGCCGCCAGGCCAAGTCGACCCGGGGAGACGAGCCCGAGCCGGCCGAGGCGGTGGCCGAGGCCGCGGCGCCGCCGGAGGAAGAGGCCCGGGTCTAGTCCGGCCGGCCGTCGCCCGCACCGCGCCGGGTCCCGCTCAGGGTGCGGACCCGCGCGGCGCGATGAACAGCACGACGGCACCCGGCCCGGCGTTGGCCGCGCGGTGCCGAGTGCCGGGGTCGATCACGAACCCCTCCCCCTCCCCGACGTCGACGAACCCCTCGTCGAGGGCCAGCCGCAGGGCCCCCTCGAGCACGAACCCGGCGTGGCCGTTGACGCACCAGTTCG
>CAYZDB010000395.1:0-2727 GCA_964476985.1 uncultured Acidobacteriota bacterium
ACTTCGACGGCGACACCTACTCGGAGTGCAGCGGCGACTGCAACGACACGGTCGCCGCGATCCGGCCGGGCGCGACGGAGCTCTGCGACGGGATCGACAACGACTGCGACGGCAGCGTCGACGAGGGCGGCCTCACCCGGACCTGGTACCGCGACCTCGACGAGGACGGCTACGGCAACCCGGCGGTGACCCAGCTCACCGACTGCAGCGCCCCCGCGCCGCCGGGGTTCGTCGCGAACGACCAGGACTGCGACGACGGCAACGCGGTGCGCTTCCCCGGCAACCCGGAAGTCTGCGACGCGGTCGACAACGACTGCGACGCGACGGTCGACGAGGGCCTGCCGCAGACCACCTACTACCGCGACGCCGACGGCGACGGTTACGGGAACCCGGGCCAGACGCTCGGCGACTGCGCGGCGGTTCCGCCCCCCGGCTACGTCGCCGCCGCCGGCGACTGCAACGACGCCGACCGCGCCGTCAACCCCGGCGCCACCGAGATCTGCACCGACGCCATCGACAACGACTGCGACGGGTCGCTCGACGCGCAGGACACCCCCTGCTCCGGCCTCGGCGTGACCAACCTGCGCTTCGCGGCCGGGAGCCGGACCGACCTGACCTGGAGCACGGCTCCCGCCGCCAGCAGCTACGCGGTGCTGCGCGGGGCGCTCGAGGGGGGCGGGTTCGCCTACAACCACCGCTGCCTGGCCAGCGAGCTGCCGGCGCCGAGCGCGATGGACACGGCGGTCCCGGTACCCGGCGCGGCCTACTACTACCTGGCCACCGGCCTGGCGCGGAACGCGACGACGGGCGACCTCACCGGCGGGCCGCTGGGCTCCGCCTCGAGCGGCTCGCCGCGGCCCGACTCGGCGAGCGTCTCGTGCGGCCCGCGGGTCTACGTGAATCCGGACGCGGCCGGGGCCGGCAACGGCCTGTCGTGGGCCGACGCCTACACCACGATCAGCTCGGCGCTCGGGCACAGGACGGCCCCGAGCCGGGGGCTCGAGATCTGGGCCAAGGGGGCCTCGACCGGCAACAACGGCCTGCTCGCCGCCGAGAACCGGCCGGGGGCGATGGTGCTGGGCGGCTTCAGCGGGACCGAGTCGCTCAACTGGCAGCGCAACCCGGCGGCGAACCCGACGAGCTGGACGGGCCAGCCGACCGGTCCGCTGCTGACGCTGGACCGCGCGAGCATCGTGATCGACGGGGTCACGCTGGGCGGTGCGCCGACGGGGATCGACGCCACCGTGCGCGGCGGGACGGTCGAACTGCGCGGCGTGACGGCGAGCGGCTTCACCGCGCGCGCGGTCGACCTGCGCGCCGACAGCGCCGTGGGGGCGACGCTTGTCGTCGTCGGGAGCAGTTTCGGCAACGGCGGGGCGCAGGCGATCCGCGCGGTCGCCAGCGCCGGGACGCTGGGGGGCGTGATCCGCGGCAGCACCTTCGACGGCGGAAGCGACGCCGCCCTGCGCCTCGAGGCGCGGCCGGCGGCGGGCGCGACGACGGTGGCGCTGAAGGTCGAGTCGAACACGGTCCGCGGCGGCGCCGCCGGGATCGTCGTCGGGGCCCACGGCACCGACAACGGCTTCGCGGCGACGAACGCTTCGGCGATCGCGTCGAACCTGGTGCGGACGACGACCTCGGACGCGCTGCGGGTCGAGGCCAGCGGGACCTACGCGGCCTTCGCCGGGACGAGCGCGGTGCGCGCCGTGCCCAAGGTCACCGGCAACACGCTGACCGACGCCGGCGGGGCCGGCCTGGTCTGCAGCGCGACGCGCACCGACACCAGCGGCGCGCCGGCCTCGCACGAGGTGCGGGCCGCGCCCCAGGCCTGGGACAACCTGATCACCTTCAACGCCTCGCAGGGGATCCGCGAGTCGTCGGACAACCCCGCGCAGAACCTGGTGGCCGACCCGGTAGCGATCGGCAACGGCCTGTTCGGGAACGCCGCGCTCTACCTCGACGAGGGGACGACGACGCTGCCGGCGATCGGCGACGTCAACGCGCTGAACGGCAACCGCGAGAACTGGTCGGCCGACCCGCTCTACGTCAATCGCGCGGGACGCGACTACCGGCTGCAGGCCGGTTCGCCGGCGATCGACCGCGGGCACCTCGACGCCCCCGGCCAGTCGACGCTCGACGCCGGCGGCGGCCCGCGCTGGAAGCAGGCGGCGCCCGACGCGGGCGCCTTCGAGCGGTAGGGGCGGACCTACGGCGCGTAGCCGTTCCCTTGGCAAAAGGTCCTGATCTCGGGGACCTCGGCCGCGAACGGCATCGCCCCCGCGCAGGCGGCGCGCGCCCCCGCGCCGTCGCCGCGGCCGTCGCGCGCCATCGCCAGCCCCAGGTGCGCGCGCCCGAGCTGCGGGTCGATCGCCAGCGCGTGCCCGTAGAGCGCCTCCGCGTCGGCGAAACGGCCCGCCTTCAGCCGGCGTGCGCCGGTGCCCAGCAGCAGGTTGAGCTGGTTCGGGTGGAGCGCGAGCGCCGGCTCCAGCGCCGCGAGCGAGCGCGGACCGTCCGGCTCGCAGGCGTAGACCACCATCGCCGCGATCCCGCGCTCGCGGCGCAGCCACGGCGCGGCGTGGGGAACGTAGGCCGCGTGGGCCAGCGCGTCCCCGCAGTCGCCGGCGGCCTGCGCGCGGATCGCCTCCCCCAGCGCGATCTGCGCGTGCAGCTCCGCGGCGCCGGCCCAGCACCCCGCCAGCGCCCCCGCGACGCCCAGCGCCGCGGCGG
>CAYZDB010000396.1:0-2726 GCA_964476985.1 uncultured Acidobacteriota bacterium
GCCGAGCAGCAGCCCTGGGACCCCAGCGTCCAGGCGCTGGTGCTGGTCCCCGACGCGCTGAAGCTGCTCTCCGAGAACATCAAGTGGACGAAGGACCTGGGGGACGCCGTCCTGGCCCAGCAGAAGGACGTGATGAACGCCGTCCAGGAGCTGCGCCGCAAGGCCAAGGCCGACGGCAAGCTCGAGTCCAGCGAGCAGCTGAAGGTGGAGGAGACGAAGTCCGACGCGGGCCAGACCGTGGTCGTGATCCAGCCCTCGAATCCCGAGGTGATCTACGTCCCGACGTACAACCCGACGGTGGTCTGGGGCGCCGCCCCGTACTACCCCTACCCGCCGCTCTACTACCCGCCGCCCTACTACGGTGGCGCGTGGCTCGGGTTCGGGGTGGGAGTCGCGGTCGGAATCGGGATCAGCGGCGGCTGGGGCTGGGGCTGCGGCTGGAACGACGTCGACATCGACATCAACAACAACAACAACTTCGTCAACAACCACAACAAGCAGAACAACATCAACCGCAGCGGCAACGGCAAGTGGGAGCACAACGCCCAGCAGCGCGGCGGGGTGCCCTACAAGGACAAGGCGACCGCGAGCAAGTACGGCGGCTCCAACCGCGGCACCTCCAGCCGCGGCGGCGCCAGCGCCGGCACGATGGACCGCGGCGCCGGCGGCGCGAACCGCGGGGGCGCCAGCGCCGGCACGATGGACCGCAGCGCCAGCGGCGCGAACCGCGGGGGCGCCAGCGCCGGCACGATGGACCGCAGCGCCAGCAGTGCGAGCCGGGGCGGTTCCAACGTCGGCACCCGCAACGTGCCGTCGAACTCGCGCGCCACGAGCAGCAGTTCCTTCGGAGGCTCCCAGAGCGCCAGCCGCGCCCGGTCTTCCAGCTCGCGCGGGGCGTCGAGCATGTCGCGCGGTGGCGGCATGTCGCGCGGCGGCGGCGGTGGGCGCGGGGGGAGACGGTGATGCGCGGCGCGGGAGGAACGACGATGGGCGCGCGGAAGATCGAGATGCGGAAGATCTACGGCTGCCTGCTGGCGGCGGGACTCGTGGCGATTCTCGCGGCCGGGATGCCCGCGGGCGCGGCCGGCGCGACGCCGTCCCCTGCCCAGGCCGTCCGGCAGACGGCCTTCGACACGCCGCAGCAGGCGGCGGACGCGCTGGTCGCCGCGGCGGCGGCGGGAGACATCCCTGCGCTGCTGGCGATGTTCGGCCCCGACGGAAAGGACCTGATCGAGTCCGGCGACGCTGTCGCCGACAAGGAGAACCGGGCCCGCTTCGTCGAGAAGGCGAGAGAGAAGACCGAGGTCCGGTTCGACCTCGGCAGCCCGAAGCTGGCGCTCGTCGTGCTGGGCAGCGACGGGTGGCCCTATCCCGTGCCGATCGTCCAGGAAAACGGCCGCTGGGTGTTCGACGCAGAGGCCGGCCGCGACGAGATCCTGGCCCGTCGGATCGGCAGCAACGAACTGGACGCGATCAACCTGCTTCGCGGCTACGTCGAGGCCCAGTTCGAGTACGCCTCCGAACAGCACGACGACTCGGGAATGCTCCAGTACGCCCAGCGGACGCTCAGCTCGCCGGGCAAGCGCGACGGGCTGTGCTGGAAGAACCCGGACGGAACGCTGGGCGGCCCGATGGGCGACATCGTCGCGCAGGCGCTGGCCGAGGGGTACTCCGACAAGACCAAGCCGTACAACGGCTACTACTTCCGGATCCTGACGGCGCAGGGCCCGAACGCGCCGCTCGGCGCGCGCAACTACATCGTGAACGGCGCCATGATCGGTGGCTTCGCGATGATCGCGTGGCCGGCCAACTACGGCGTCACCGGGATCCAGACCTTCCAGGTCAGCCACGACGGGCAGGTCTACCAGAAGGACCTCGGGCCCGAGACCGCGAAGATCGCCCCGGGCATGACGCGATACGACCCGGGGAAGGACTGGGTCGTCACCCTCGACGAGGAGTAACGGGCCGCGCTTCGGGCCCGGGTGCGCCAGAGGTACAATTCGGGCGGTTGGCCTGCCTCGTGCAGCGCGCTGTCCCCTGCGGGAGGATTCGTGAACGGCACCCCGTCCCTTCGTCTCATCACCGGCCCGCTGCGCGGTGTTGCCCTGTGCGCGGCGCTCGTGGCCCTGGCCTCCGGCTGTTCGAAGAAGGCCGAGGCCCCGCCGCCGCCGCCGCCCGAGGTCGTCGTCGCCGAGGTCGTGCCACGCGACGTTCCGATCGTCCAGGAATTCGTCGGCGAGGCGATCGGCGATCCGGACATCGACGTGCGGAGCCGCGTCTCGGGCTTCGTCGAGGCGATCCACTTCACCGAGGGGACCCAGGTCCGCAAGGGGCAGCTGCTCTACTCGATCGACCCGCGCGAGCTCCAGGACAAGCTGGCGCAGGCCCGGGCCCGGGTGGCGGCGGCGCAGACTCAGCTGGCCTACGCCGAGTCCGACGTCGCGCGCTACCGGCCGCTGGCCGAGATCAACGCGGTCAGCAAGCGCGATCTCGACGCGGCGGTGGCCAAGGAGCAGTCGGCGCGCGCCGAGGTCCAGGCCGCGGAGGCCGGCGAGTCGATCGCGCGGCTGAACCTGTCGTACGCCCAGGTCACGGCGCAGGTCGGGGGCCTGATCGGGCTCTCCAAGGCCAAGGTCGGCGACTACGTCGACAGCTTCGGCCAGACCTCGCAGCTCAACACGATCTCGCGCCTGGACCCGATCCGGGTGCGCTTCTCGATCACCGAG
>CAYZDB010000397.1:0-2704 GCA_964476985.1 uncultured Acidobacteriota bacterium
GCGTCCCCCTGCTCGAGCCGGGTGCGGGGCCGGCCGGCCAGCTGCGCCGGCGTCAGCTCCTGCGGCGGCGCGGCGCATGCGAGCAGGGAAAGCAGGGCGAGCAGCAGGCCGACGGCCCCGGTCGCCGATCGAGTCATCCTTCCCCCAACGCCTCCAGCAGGCGCTCGTGCAGGTCTCCGTTGCTGGCGACGACGCCGCGGTTGCGCTCCATCGCGCGCCCGCCGGCGAAGTCGAGCGGCCGGCCCGCGGCGTCGGTGACCCGGCCGCCCGCCTCCTCCACGATCAGCGAGCCGGCGGCGTGGTCCCAGATCTTCTCGCGGTAGCCGGGAGCGTGCGGGGAGGGGAGCCGCAGGTAGAGCACGGCGTCGCCGCGCGCGAGGGCGCCGTACTTGGCCTGGCTGTCCATCCGCAGCGGAGCGGCCTCGATCCCCAGCGCACGGGCCAGCGCGGCGTGGCGGGCCTGGTCGCCGTGGGCCGACTCGACGCTCTCGGCAAAGCGCAGCGCCGGGCCGGCCGGGCCGCGCGCGACCCGGATCGGAGCGCCGGCGCCCGGCGCGTCGAGCGGCGCCATCTCGGTTCCCCGGCCGCGCCCCGCGACGAAGAGGGCGCCGCGCGCCGCGTCCGGCCGGCCCGCGGCGAGCGGCAGGGCGGGGCAGGCGAGCGCCGCCACCTCGACCCGCCCTTCGACCACGAGGGCCAGTGCGATCGCGTACTGGTCGTCGCGCAGGAAGCCCTTCGTCCCGTCGATCGGGTCGAGCGTCCAGAACCGCGAGCCGACCGCACCCGCCCCGGCGTCGATCCAGTCGCAGACGGCGGCGGGAGTCGCCTCCGGGAAGAGCCGCCGGACCTGCCCGGCCACGGCGGCCAGCGCCGCCGCGCCCTCGGGCGCGCGCAGCGGGCCGGCGTCCTCTTCCCCGACGATCGGGTCGTCCGGGAAGGCGTCGCGCAGGAGCCGGCAGATCACCGCCTGCGAGCCGAAGTCGGCGATCGTGACCGGGCTGCGGTCGGACTTGGCGAGCGTGCCCGGATCGACCCGCTCGGCCCGGACCGCCGCCGTCAGGCGCGCGGCGAGCGCGACCGCCTCGATCGCGACCTGCCGCTCGCGCGCGTAGCCGCTCACGGGATCAGCGCTGCAGCGCGTCGATCCGGCGGGCGAGCGAAGCGTTCTTCGCGACCAGCCGGCCCACGAAGAGCGCGATCAGCGCGAACCCCGCGGCGTAGCCCCAGAACATCATCGTCGTGCTCATCGTGCGTTCTCCTCGTGCTCCGCCAGCCGCTCGCGCGCCGAGACCGCGTCCTCGAGCTGCGCGGTCCGCCACGCGGCGAAGAGCAGCGCGACGTGCATCAGCGTGACGCCGACCATCCCGGCCACGAAGGCCGTCCACATCTCGGGGGCGAGCGCCCCCTCCGCGCCGCGCTTGAAGATCATCGGGTGGTTGCCGCGCCACCAGTGGACCGAGAGGTAGACGACCGGCAGGTTGAGCACGCCGACGATCGCGATCACCGAGGCCAGGCGGGCCGACTGCTCCGCGTTGTGCGAGACCTTCCGGACCAGCATCGCCCCCAGGAAGATCAGCCAGGTGATCAGCGAGGTCGTCAGGCGCGGTTCCCAGGTCCACCAGGTCCCCCACGCCGAGCGGGCCCAGATCGGCCCCGTGATCAGCACGATCGTGGCCCAGAGCGTTCCGGTCTCGACCGCGGCGCGGCCGATCTCGTCCCAGCCCGAGCGCCGCGTCGCGAGGTAGGCGATCCCGGCGACCCCCGCGAGAACGAACGCGAGCATCGCGTTTGCGGCCGACGGCACGTGGAAGTAGAAGATCCGCTGCACGTCGCCCATGACCTTCTCGGTCGGAGCGTAGAGCATCGCGCCCCAGAGCAGGAGCAGGGCCCCGGCGAGGAACAGCGCCCCGCAGGCGATCGCGGCCGGCCGGCCGAGGGCGGATGTGGTGCGTTCGGACATCGTGCGTTCCCCTGCGGCCCGCCGCTACTCGACGAGCACCGATTCGAAGAGGATGGCTCCCAGCGCGAGGTTGAGCCCGAGCGTGGCCACGAGCACCGCCGGCCACGGGGAGGCGTCGGCCAGCGTGCCGCCCGCGAGGAGCTTCGCGGTCGTCATCGACCCCGCGATCAGGATCGGCGAGGCGACCGGCAGGACCAGGATCGAGAGCATCGCCTCGCCGCGCCCGAGGCTCGTGGTCAGGCTTCCCAGGAGGGTGCCGAGCGCGGCCAGTCCGCCGGTCCCCAGCAGCAGCGCGAGCGCCAGCTGGCCCCAGCGCAGGCCGGGCGGCAGGTCGAAGAAGACGACCGTCAGCGGCACCAGCAGCAGTTCGACCGCCAGCCCCAGCAGCAACCCCTCGAACCACTTCACCGCGAACAGCGCGGTCCGGTCGAGCGGTGAGAGCAGCAGCCCCTGCCAGCGCTCCTCGTCGCGGTCGACCAGCAGCGCGCGGGCCTGTCCGACCAGCATCGCGAAGGCGATCGCGGTCCAGAGGATGCCGGGCGCCATGCGGCGCCGGTCGTCGGGCCCCATCTCGGGCAGGTTGAAGGTCACGCCCGCGACGACCAGCACGATCATCGCGAACATCAGCATCGGGATGAGCGCCTCGCCCGTCCGCAGCTCGCGGCGCAGGTCGGCGGCGAAGAGCGCCGAGGCGGCGCGCGCCACGCCGCCCCCGCCGTGCGCCGCGCCGGCGCTCACGCGGCC
>CAYZDB010000398.1:0-2673 GCA_964476985.1 uncultured Acidobacteriota bacterium
TCTTCACCGCCGGGGAACTGGCGGCGGCGCAGGTGACGGTGCGGCGGATGCCGGTGGGCGAGAAGATCGTGGAGTTGATCCTCGACCTCGTGCGGGCCTGCCGGCCGGGCGAGTCCGAGGCCGGGCGCATGGTGAGCGAGAGCGTCGCCTGGGGGCCAGGGCCGCGCGCGGCGCAGGCGCTGATGCTGGCGGTCAGGGCGCGGGCGCTGCTCCACGGCCGACTCGCGCCCTCGGCCGAGGACGTGCTGGCGCTGGCGCGCCCGGTGCTCAGCCACCGGATGGCGCTTTCGTTCGCGGCGCGCGCGCGGGGTGAGAGCCTTGCCGGGATCATCGAGGGCGTCGCCGGCGAGGTGACCCGGGCCGAGGCGGCATGAGCGCCGCCCAGACCTCCGCGGCCCGGACCTCCGCCCGTCCGGCGGGGCTGAGGCGCGGCGCCGAGGCGCTGGCCGCGACGCTGCCGCCCCTTTTGGCGGACGCCCGGCATCTGGCGGCGACGGTGCAGCTCGGCCAGCACGGCCGGCGTCGGTCGGGCATGGGCGACGAGTTCTGGCAGTATCGCGCGGCCCATGCCGGCGACGAGGCCCGCGCGATCGACTGGCGCCGGTCGGGCCGCGCCGATCAGCAGTTCGTGCGCGAGAAGGAATGGCAGGCGGCGCAGTCGGTGCATCTCTGGGTCGATGACGCGCGGTCGATGGAATTCACCGGCGACCCGAAGCGGCAGGCCAAGGCCGACCGGGCGCGGCTTCTGGCGCTGGCGGTGGCGGTCCTGCTGATCCGCGCCGGCGAACGGGTGGGGCTCGCGGACGGGATCGCGCCGCCGCGGTCGGGCGAGGTCCAGCTTCTGCGGCTCTCGGAGGCGCTGACCCGGGCCGCGGGGCAGGCGGACTATGGCGCGCCCGAGGTCCGGGCGATCCTGCCGGCATCGCGCGCTCTCTTCCTGTCGGACTTCCTCGGCGACATCGCGCCGGTCGAGGCGGCGCTGGCCATTGCCGCCGACAAGGGGGTGACCGGCGTCCTGGTGCAGGTGCTCGACCCGGTCGAGGAGGCCTTTCCCTTCGAGGGGCGGACGATCTTCGAAAGCATGGGCGGCACGCTTTCCCACGAGACCCGCAAGGCCGGCGACCTGCGCGACCGCTACCGCGCCCGGCTGGCCGAGCGGCGGGCGCGGCTCATGGACCTTGCGCGCAAGGCCGGGTGGCTCTTCACCACCCATCACACCGGCGATCCGGCGCAGGGCGCACTTCTGTGGCTCTACGCCGCGCTCAGGAAGGACGGCTGATGCTGATCCTCGGCCCCATCGGCTTCACCGCGCCCTGGCTTCTCTGGGGGCTCGCGGTGCTGCCGGTGCTCTGGCTTCTCCTGCGCGCAATCCCGCCGGCGCCGATCCGGCGCCGGTTTCCGGGCGTGGCGCTGCTCCTCGGCCTTGCCGACGAGACGCAGGTGGCCGAGCGGACGCCGTGGTGGCTGCTGCTCTTGCGGATGCTGGCGGTGGCGGCGACCATCCTCGGCTTCGCCGGGCCGGTGCTGAACCCCGAGGTCAAGGCCGCCGGCCGCGGGCCGCTCCTGATCCTTGCCGACGCGAGCTGGGCCTCGGCCGGCAACTGGACGCAGTCCTCCGCGCGGCTCAGGGCGGCGGTGGACGAGGCCGGGCGGGCCGGCCGCAGCGTCGCGGTGGTCGCGCTCACCGAGGTGCCCGCCGGCGGGCCGGTCTTCGCCGCGGCCGACGCCGTCGCCCCCGCGCTTCCCTCGGTGCAGCCGAAGCCGTGGGAGCCTCAGGCGGCGGACATGGCGGCCCTTGCCGCGAGCCTGCCCGAAGGCGGGTTCGACACGCTCTGGCTGTCCGACGGGATCGCGCGCGAGGGGCGCGCGGCGCTTCTCGACGCGGTCCGCGGGCACGGCACGGTGACGGCGGTGGAGGCGCCGCGCGGGGCGCTCGCGCTCGGCCCCTCCGCCTACGAGAGCGGCACCGTCTCGGCGCCGGTCCTCAGGGCGCGGACCGAGGGGCCGGCGATGGTGGAGGTCGTGGCGCGCGGGCTCGACCCGGCGGGGATCGAGCGCGAGCTGGCACGCGCCCCGGCTGCTTTCGCGCCGGGCGAGGGGCGGGCGGTGGCCGCCTTCGACCTGCCGCCCGAGCTTCGCAACCGCCTGACCCGGTTCGAGATCGCCGGCGAGACAAGCGCCGGGGCGGTGACGCTGGCCGACGACGCGCTGAAGCGGCGCAAGGTGGCGATCATCACCGGCGGCGCGGCGCGCGAGGGGCTGGAGCTTCTGGCCCCCGACCATTACCTGCGGCAGGCTCTGGTGCCCACCGCCGACGTGATCGAGGGCACGATCGGCGACGTGATCATGGCCAACCCGGACGTGATCATCCTCGCCGACGTCGCCAAGGTGGCCGAGGAGCCGTCGCTGACCGAGTGGATGGAAAAGGGCGGCCTGCTGGTCCGCTTCGCCGGTCCGCATCTGGCCGCCTCCGACGTCGGGCGCGACACGCTCGACCCGCTCCTGCCGGTGCGGCTCAGGATCGGCGGGCGGTCGGTCGGCGGCACCATGAGCTGGGGGGAGCCGAAGGCGCTCGCCCCGTTCGCCGAGGGCTCGCCCTTCGCCGGGTTGGTGCCGCCCGCCGACGTCTCGGTCAGCGCGCAGGTTCTGGCCCAGCCGGGTCCGGACCTGGCG
>CAYZDB010000399.1:0-2668 GCA_964476985.1 uncultured Acidobacteriota bacterium
GGTGCCGCGCTACGGCGAGCACCGCGACGCGCTGCCCGACACCGCCGTGCTGCCCGAGATCGGTTACCGCGCCTTCGTCGAGCGCCTGCTGGCGCGCGCCCGGTTCCGGCGCGATCCCGCCGACGACGCGCGCGAGCAGGCGCTGGCCGCGGCGGCGGCGCGGGCCGCGGCGGACGGACGGAAGGTCGCCGTCGTGCTCGGGCTGGCGCACCTCTCGGGCGTGTCGTCGGCACTCGCGCGCGGCGCGGCGGCGCCGTTCGCTCGCCAGGCCGCACTGGCCGCCGGCGTGATGCCACTCGACCCCGAGAGCCTGGCCGAAGTGCTGGCCGAGCCCCCCTTCGTCCAGCTGGCGTGGGAGCGCGCGCGGGCCGGCTCGGAGCCGGCGATCTTCCCGGCCCCCGGCCGCCCGCGCGAGCCGGGACTGCTGCTGCGCTTTCCCCGGGGCGAGGCCGGCGCTGCGTCCGGCGCGCCGCCCGGCCCCGCCGCGGGACGGTCCCCGCCGGACCCGGAAGGAGACGACGAGCGCGCCGCCGCCGCACGCGGCGACGACCTCCTGGCCCGCCCGCGGCTGGTCTACCGGCTGGTCCAGCAGGCCGGCCGCCACGCGCGGGAGCAGGGGGGCGACGAGCCGTCCCCCGCCGAGCGGCGCGTGCTGCACACCTTCGCCCGCAACCTCGCGCTGCTCGACGGGCGGCTCTGCCCCGATCTCTACGAGCTGGTCGTGGCGGCCCGCGGCGCGGTCGACGATCGCTTCGCGCGCGACCTGCTGGAGCTGGCCTCGGCCTGGCCGTGGCCGGCCGAGGCGCCGGGCGGCGTGCGGCTCTCGGCGCAGGACCTCGGACGCAACGCGCGGCTCGTGACGCTGCGGCCGCGGATCGACCGCCTGGCGCGGCGCCCCAGCCTGCGCGAAGCGCTGCGCGAGGCGGCGCAGGGGGGCGAAACGGCCGGGATCTGCTCGTTCCCGCCGGAAGATCTCGTGGTCGAGGCGCTCGGGGCCGACCTGCGCGAGCGCGGCGCGGCGCGCGCGGCGCGTGCCGGCGTCCAGGTCGTGCCTTTCGTCGCGAGCCTGCTCGACGGGCTGGACGCCCGCGAGACGCTCCGGCGCCGCGTGACCGACACCCGGCCGTTCGTGCGCGAGGAGGTGGCGACCCGCGGCGAGGTCGGGGCGGTCGTCGTGATCTGGGAGGACGAGGACCTCGCGCCCGGCCGCGGGACCGCCGCGCGCTACCCGTGGGCCGTCTCCTGGCACGGAGAGCACCAGAACGAGTCCGACATGGCCTTCTACGCGACCGACCCGGAGCCCGGCCACGTCGCGCCGGGGATCCACCGCGCGGAGTACGGCGGCTTCATGCTGACCTGGCCGCCGCTGCGGCTGGGGGACATCTGGCACGACCCGGCCTACCGTTTCTGCCGTGGCAAGGCCGAGCGGCTGCTGGTCGCCGCGCTCGACTACGCCGAGCAGCCGCTGGTCGTCTTCGTCGCGCCCCGCGCGCCGCGGCCGGAGATCGCCTCGCTGGCGCGCCGGCTCGGCCGCCGGATCGTGCACCTGCGGCCGGGCGTGCTCTCGCCCGACCGCCTGCGCCGGATCCGGACCTTCCACGTGCTCGCCGGCCGGCACCTCCGGCCGCTCGCGCAGTGGATCGTGCCGCCCTCCTGAGATCGTCGTACCCTCTCGCGACCGCGCCTCCCCGGGAGCCCCGTGAACCGCATCCGCCCGCTCGTCCCCCTGGTCTTCGCCCTGGCCGCGTCGCTCGCGGCATTCGCCCCGTGATCCGCCGCAGGCGCGTCCCCGAGCCGCAGCGCCACGTCGGCGCCCCGCTCGTTCCGCGAGGCCGCGCTCGCGCCGCTCACCGCGGTGCCGCGCTGGACCGCGCCCCCGGTCGACGTCGCGGCGCTGCGGCTCGAGGACGCCGCGCTCCGCGCCTCCGGGACGAAGGACCGCCCCCCGCGCGCCGGCTTCCCCATGAAGGCCGCGCTGCGTCCCGGCACGGCGGGCGCGTGGGAGCCGCTGCCGGACGGCGAACGGGTCTGGCGCGTGCGCGTCGCCAGCCCCGGCGCGCTCTGGCTCGTGCTCGGCTTCGGCGCCTTCCGCCCGGCCGAGGGGGCGCAGCTCTGGGTCTACAGCCCCGACCGCGCGCGCGTGCTCGGCCCGTTCACCCGCGCCGACGAGCGCGAGCACGGCCGCCTGTGGCTGCCGCCGGTTGCGGGGGACGAGCTGGTGATCGAGCTCGACTGGCCGGCGGCCGCGGCGGCGGTCACGCCGCAGGTCGCGCTGGGAACGCTCTCGCACGGCTACGAGCCGTGGGGCGGGATCGGCGGCGGGGCCAAGTCGGGCGAGCCCGACGCGGGCGCCTGCAACATCGACGTCAACTGCCCGGCCGGCGCGGCCTGGCAGGACGAGAAGCGCGGCGTGGTGCACCTGCTCTCGGGTGGCAGCGGCTACTGCAGCGGCTCGCTGATCGCGACCACCGCGCGCGACTGCCGCCAGTACGTGCTGACGGCCGCGCACTGCCTCAACACCTCGGGCGAGGCGAGCTCCACGACCTACCAGTTCAACTTCGAGAAGCCGGCCTGCGGCTCCGGCACCGCGCCGAGCAACCAGACGGTGACCGGCTCGACGCTGCGCGCGACCTGGTCGACTTCCGACTTCACGCTGGTCGAGCTGAAC
>CAYZDB010000400.1:0-2641 GCA_964476985.1 uncultured Acidobacteriota bacterium
GGTGACGCGGAAGGGCAGCCGCGGGGGTGGGGGCGGGGAGAGGGCGGCCCGGCGGAAAGCTGGCGGGGAGGGGGCGGGGACACGGCGGGGAGAGAGTGGGGGCCTGTGGGGGCCGGCGGGGCCGCGACCCGGGGATCAGGATCGGACGAGCTGGTGCCGGAAGTGGGAGTCGAACCCACAAGGGGCGTGAGCCCCGGCGGATTTTGAATCCGCTGCGTCTGCCGATTCCGCCATTCCGGCGCGGGTCAGGCCGTCATCTTAGCGCCGGCCCTGCCGCCGCCGCCGCCGGCGCGGTCCGCGGGTCGCAGGTTCCCCCAGCGCCTCCCGCAGCAGCGCCTTCGCCCCCGCCCAGGACCGCCGGTCGGCGTCCGGCTCGTAGAACAGCCCGCCGCGCGGGTCGCGGGGCAGCTCGTAGTTCGTGAAGCCGTGGCCGGCGCGGCCGTAGACGACGAGCTGCCAGTCCGCGCCCGCGTCCTCCATCTCCTGTTGGAAGGCGCGGACGTGGTCGGCGCTGACCATCGGGTCGAGCACTCCGTGGAACGCGAGCACCCGCGCCTGCACCGCGCCGCGGGCGGCGCGCCGCGGCGTGTCGAGCAGCCCGTGGAAGCTGATCGCCGCGGCCAGGTCGGCGCCGTCGCGCGCCAGTTCCAGCGCCACCCCGCCGCCGAAGCAGTAGCCGAGCGCGGCGACCTCGCACCCGCGGACCAGCGGGCTGTCGGCCAGCCGCGCCAGCCCGGCCCGGGCCCGTCGGCGCAGGAGCGGGATGTCGGCCACGAGCCGGTTCATCTCGCGGGCGGCCTCCTCGTTGGACTGTGGCCGCACGCCGCGGCCGTACAGGTCGAGCGCGAAGGCGACGAAGCCCAGCGCGGCCAGGGCGCGGGTGCGCTCCTCGACGAACGGGACCAGCCCCTTCCACATGTGGCAGACCAGCACGCCCGGGCGCGGCCAGGGGAGGGCCGGCTCGTACGCGGCGTACCCCTCGAGGGGCAGGCCGTCGTGTTCGTAGAGCACGCGTTCGGTCCGGAGGGGGGCGCTCATCGGTCGGTCCTCGCCGGGCGGGCCGGGCGCAGACGATCCTACCGCGGCGGCAGCCTTGACGGGCCGCCGGACCGGTCTTAACCTTCCGGTCGTAATAGTTCCAATCGAAAGTATCTGTCGCCGGGGAGGACCTGGCGGCGGGAGGACCCGATGATCAGGCTGCGCAAGGCCGAAGACCGGGGCCACGCCGACCACGGCTGGCTCGACACCTGGCACACCTTCTCGTTCGCCGACTACTACGATCCCGAGCACATGGGCTTCCGCGCGCTGCGCGTGATCAACGACGACGTCGTCGCGCCGGGCCGCGGCTTCGGGACCCACCCGCACCGCGACATGGAGATCGTGACCTACGTGCTGGAGGGGGCGCTGGCCCACAAGGACAGCATGGGCAACGCCTCGACCATCGTGCCGGGCGAGGTCCAGCGGATGAGCGCCGGGACCGGCGTGCTGCACAGCGAGTTCAACCACTCGAAGACCGACCGGGTCCACCTGCTGCAGATCTGGATCCTGCCCTCGCGCACCGGCCTGGCGCCCTCGTACGAGCAGACCTTCTTCCCCGACGAGGAGAAGCTCGGCCGCCTGAGGCTGGTCGCCTCGCCGGACGGCGCGGACGGCTCGGTCACGATCCACCAGGACGCGCGGCTCTACGCCACGCTGCTGGAGCCGGGCCAGGAGGTGGCGCACGAGCTCGCGCCGGGCCGCCACGCCTGGGTCCACGTCGCGCGCGGGAAGGCCAGCCTCAACGGGCAGGCGCTCGCGGCCGGGGACGGGGCCGCGGTCAGCGCCGAGGAGCGGCTCGTGCTGCGCGGCGACGGCCGGGCCGAGGTCCTGCTCTTCGACCTCGCCTGACGGGGCCCCGCGCGCCCCGTCCGCGCCCCGCGGCGGCCCCGGCCGGCCCGGGGCGCGGCCCGGGCCCGGGTGCTACATTCCTCCCTCGCCCCGCACCCGGAGCCCCGCCCGATGCCGAAGAGCAAGGTCGCGATCCTCAGGACGACGCCGCGCACCGTCCTTTCGGACTACCACGAGCTGCTCAACCTGGCCGACTACCAGCAGGTCGTCGCCCGGGACGCCGACACGGCGCTGAAGGTCAACATCTCCTGGCACTTCTTCTTCCCGGCCAGCTCGACCACCCCCTGGCAGCTCGAAGGCGTGATCCGGGCGATGAAGGCCGACGGCTACGACCCGAACCTGATCCACGCCTGCCACAACCGGACCGTCGTCATCGACGCGCGGCTGGGCGAGCGCGAGAACAAGCAGGTCCAGGTCGTCGAGGCTCACGGCCTGCGGAACGTTCACCTCTACGACGACGGGAACGAGTGGATCCCGGTCGGCGAGGCGGTGGGCGACCTGACGAAGAAGTTCCTCTGCCTGAACCAGGTCTACCCCGACGGGTTCATGATCCCCAAGCGCTTCATCGGCGAGAACATCATCCACCTGCCGACCGTCAAGACCCACGTCTTCACCCACACCACCGGCGCGATGAAGAACGCCTTCGGCGGGCTGCTCAACGAGCGGCGCCACTGGACCCACCCGGTCATCCACGAGACCCTGGTCGACCTGCTGATGATCCAGAAGAAGATCCACCGCGGCGTCTTCGCCGTGA
>CAYZDB010000401.1:0-2638 GCA_964476985.1 uncultured Acidobacteriota bacterium
GACGCGAGCCAGCGCAGCGCCGCCGGTGCGGCCGGATCGCGCGCCGCGTCGCGGCCTGCCGCGGTGAGCGTCGCGACGCCGCGCTCGCGCGGCGCGACGGCCGCGGGCAGCGCCGCGCGCAGCGTCTCGCCCGGGGGGGCGACGTAGTAATCGGCGGTCCAGCGCAGCGTCGCCAGCACGTCGGGCGGGAGCGCGGGGCGGCCGGGCGGATCGAGCGCCGCGGCGACCTCGCGGGCGGCGATCCCCCCGGGCGGCGGGCCGCTCGCGCCGAGCACCACGCCGACCACGGCGCGCCGGCCGAGCGGAACGCGCACCCGGGTGCCCGGCTCGAGCGCGCCGGCCAGCGAGTCCGGGACGCGGTAGGTCAGCGCCGCCAGCAGCGGGGCCGGGACCGCGACCGCGACGAACCGCTCCTCCGCGCCCACGGCGCGCCTCCCCCGGAGTTCCGCGCGAACCGGGCTACAGCAGGCCCGCGCCGCGCAGCGCGTCCGCCACCAGCTCCGGCGAGGCGGCCTGGGGCAGCGTCACCGCCAGTCGCGGGTCGGCCTCCATCGCCTCGCGAATCGCGAAGATCGCGCCCTCGTTGCGGGCCCAGGCCCGGCGCGCGACGCCGTTCGTCACGTCCCACGAGAGCATCGACGCGGCGCGCCGCGCGGCGTCGGCGGTGCCGTCGAGCAGCATCCCGAAGCCGCCGTTGATCACCTCGCCCCAGCCGACCCCGCCGCCGTTGTGCAGGCTGACCCAGGTCGCGCCGCGGAAGGCGTCGCCGCAGAAGTTCTGCACCGCCATGTCGGCCGTGAAGCGCGAGCCGTCGCGGATGTTGGCGGTCTCGCGCCAGGGGGAGTCGGTCCCCGAGACGTCGTGGTGGTCGCGCCCGAGCACGACCGGCCCCGAAAGCCGCCCGCTCTCGATCGCGGCGTTGAAGGCCAGCGCGATCGCGACGCGGCCGGCGCGGTCGGCGTAGAGGATGCGGGCCTGCGAGCCGACGACCAGCCGGTTCTCCCCCGCCTGCCGGATCCACGCCAGGTTGTCCTCGACCTGCTGGCGGGTGTCGGGCGGGGCGTGCTGCGCCTGGCCTGCCAGCACCTCGGCCGCGATCGCGTCGGTCAGCGCCAGGTCCTCGGGCCGCCCCGAGGCGCAGACCCAGCGGAAGGGGCCGAAGCCGTAGTCGAAGTAGAACGGCCCCATGATGTCCTCGACGTACGAGGGGTAGCGGAACGACCCGTCCGGCCGGTCGACCGCCGCCCCGGCGCGGCGCGCGCTGATCAGGAACGCGTTGCCGTAGTCCCAGAAGAAGGTCCCGCGCGCGGCCATCGCGTTGATCGCGTCGACCTGCCGCCGCAGCGAGGCGTGGACCGCCTCGGCGAAGCCCGGCGGGTCGTCCTTCATCCGCGCGCGGGCGGCCTCGAGCGTCAGGCCGGCGGGGTAGTAGCCGCCGCCGTACGGGTTGTGGAGCGAGGTCTGGTCCGAGCCCAGCTCGACCGCGACCCCGGCCGCGGCAAGCCGCTCCCAGAGGTCGACGACGTTGCCGAGGTAGCCGATCGAGACCGCCTCGCGCCCCTTCCGCGCCCGCTCGATCCGCAGCAGCAGCCGGTCGAGGTCGGTCTCGACCTCCATCAGCCAGCCCTGGCGGTGACGCTTGTGAAGCGGCTCCGGGTTGACCTCGGCCACGACGCCGATCGCCCCCGCGATCACCGCCGCCTTGGCCTGCGCGCCGCTCATCCCGCCCAGGCCCGAGGTCACGAAGACGCGGCCGGCGAGCCCCTCGCTGCCGGACTTCAGGTAGAGCCGGCCGGCGCCCAGCAGCGTGATCGTCGTGCCGTGCACGATCCCCTGCGGCCCGATGTACATGTAGCTGCCGGCGGTCATCTGGCCGTACGAAGTGACGCCCAGCGCGTTGAAGCGCTCGTAGTCGGCGGGGGAGGAGTAGTTGGGGACCATCATCCCGTTGGTCACGACGGCGCGCGGCGCGTCGCGGTGCGACGGGAACAGCCCCAGGGGGTGGCCCGAGTAGACCGCCAGCGTCTGCTCGTCGGTCATCTCCGACAGGTACTTCATCGTGAGCAGGTACTGCGCCCAGTTCTGGAAAACCGCCCCGTTTCCGCCGTAGGTCACCAGCTCGTGCGGGAACTGCGCGACCTGCGGGTCGAGGTTGTTCTGGATCATCAGCATGATCGCGGCCGCCTGGCGCGAGCGCGCCGGGTAGTCGTCGATCGGCCGGGCGTGCATCGGGTAGTGCGGCCGGAGGCGGCGCATCGTGATCCGGCCGTCCCGCCGGAGCTCCTCGGCCAGCTCGGGCGCGAGAGCCGCGTGCCAGGCGGCGGGGAGGTAGCGCAGCGCGTTGGCCAGCGCCAGCGCGCGCGATCGGAGGCACTCAGGTCGGGCCGGCGAGGCGGCGCGTGATCGATGCCCGGCTCGTCCGGCGGCAGGTCGGGGAGCGCGGACGGGATTCCCTGGCGGACCTGATCCTGGAAGCGGACGCGGTCGAACGAGGTCGTGGTCATGGGACGGGCTCCGGATCGCGAGGCGCGACGGTGCATTCTAGTGCGCGGCGTCCTCCCTGTCGTGGCCGGCCGCCGAACGAACCAGGGCGTCGAGCCGACCGCTTCGGATGCTTGATCGCCCTCGAGCAGAACCG
>CAYZDB010000402.1:0-2624 GCA_964476985.1 uncultured Acidobacteriota bacterium
CAGGACCTTCACTTTTGCGCGGAAGACGGCGCGACCCAGCCTGTCGAGCGTGGCGGGAACCAGCGACGCCGGCAGGCGCAGCACCAGCGCGCCGCCGCGCTCCGCGACGCGGAAGAGCACGACGACCCGGCCGTTGACCTGGCACAGGGCTCCCAGCGTCGAGCGGCCCGGTGTCACGAGCCGCACGTCGCTGGTCGACAGTCCCTGCAGGAACTTCGCGGCGTCGGGCCCCGCGATCACGACCGCGCCGCAGCGCGGCAGGTCGAACCAGCGGTCCATCTAGCCGGCGTTGGCGAGCAGCGAGGCGGACATCTCGAGCATCCGGTCGAGGCAGCGGCGGGCCCGCACGCGGGTCTCCTCCGGGACCTCGATCGCGTAGCGCAGATGGAGCAGCGCGTCGCGGGTCTGTTCCAGCGTGATCTCGCCCATGTGCGGGCAGCGCACGCTGCAGAGCCGGAGCATCTCCTTGCCCGGGTTGTCGGCCGCGATGTTGTCGCCCATCGAGCACTCGGTCAGCAGCAGGTAGCGGGTCGCGCCGCTCTCGCGCACGAAGCGGATCGCGGCCGAGGTGCTGCCGGTGAAGTCGGCCGCGGCGGTGACGTCGGGACGGCACTCGGGGTGGGCGATCACGACCGTGTCGGGGAACTGCTCGCGCACGCGGCGGATGTCGTCGACGGTGAACTTCTCGTGGACTTCGCAGCGCCCCTGCCAGCCGACGATCTCGTAGGTCAGCGCCGGGTCCTGGCTGGCGGCCGCTCGCGGCGTCGCGGTCGGGAAGATCACCGGGCGGCCGGTCTCGCGCGCCACGTTGCCGGCCAGGAACTCGTCCGGCACGAAGATCACGGGACCGGGGCCGAGCGCGCGGACGATCGCCGCCGCGTTGCCGGAGGTGCAGCAGACGTCGCACTCGGCCTTCACCTCGGCCGAGGTGTTGATGTAGCAGACGACCGGGACGCCGGGGTACTTCGCCTTGAGCGCGCGGACGTCGGCCCCGGTGATGCTCTCGGCCAGCGAGCAGCCCCCCTTGGGGGTCGGCAGCAGGACGGTGCGGGTGGGGTTCAGGATCTTCGCGGTCTCGGCCATGAAGCGCACGCCGCAGAAGACGATCACGTCGGCGGTCGACTCGGCGGCGCGGCGGGCCAGCTCGAGCGAATCGCCGCGGAAGTCCGGAACGGTGTGGTACAGCGCCGGCTCCATGTAGTTGTGGCCCAGGATCACGGCCCGGCGCTCGCGCTTGAGCTGCTCGATCTCGACCACGAGCGGGGCCTTGATCCGCAGCTCGAACTCGGGGACGACGTCGCGAAGTTTCGCGTGCATCGCCTGGAAGGCGGCGTCAACGGCCTGGGGGTCGGGAGTCATCGGAAGGCCTTCCCGCGCCGCGGCGGGGCGCGCCCCGGGTCCGCGCCCGGTGCCGGTACTACAGCCCGCCGCCGGGTCGCTGTCAAACGCGGGCCCCGCCGGCGGCGGCGCCCGCGTCGCCCGCGCCCGCGCTACGGCCGCGTCCGGTCCCGGATCTGCCAGAGCAGGCCGACCGCCGCGCCGAGCAGCGCCAGCACCGCCCACTCGTAGAGCAGCTCGGTCGACGGCAGCAGCGTGATCCGCTGGTTGCGCATGTTGGCCACGCGCTGCGCGATCGCGCCCAGCGCGGCCAGCGCGCCGACCGCCGCCAGCGCGCCGGGAAGCCCTCGCAGCCAGCCGTTCATCGCGGATTCTCCGGGCGCGGCGGGGCACCGCCGCGCGGGATCGCCAGGACCTTCGGCTCCAGCGCCCGGTCCGTGAACGAGACGAACACGATCCGGATCGTGCCCTGCTCGTCCTCGAAGTAGAGCTGGCCCCAGCCGGGATAGGTTTCGGAGGTCGAGGCGCCGAAGACGCGCCCGAACTCCTGCGGGATGCGGTTGTCGGCCGGCATGACGTCGCGGCCGAGCGGCGTGATCGCGGTGCCGGGCGGGCGGATCTGCTCGCAGCCCGCGAACAGGGCCAGCGCGCCGAGCAGCGCGACGGCCCGTGACAGCAGCGCTCGTGTCATGGGACACCCCCTTCCGGGGGGCAGGATAACGCGAGAGTTCGCGATCCCGGCTAGTGCGCCGACTGCGGGGCCACGCCCGGCTGGTCCAGGTCCGGCACGGCCCAGTTGGTGTGGGGCGCGCGGTTGAGCACGAACCAGTTCCAGACCAGCGCGCGGTAGGTCACCGGCTGGAGCCCCACTTCCTTGTAGAACGGCCGCAGCATCATGTGCAGCCGGCGCAGCCGGTAGAACGGCACGCGCGGGAAGTAGTGGTGCTCCAGGTGGTAGGCCGACCAGAGGTAGGCCACGTCCCAGAAACGCGAGGGCTTCATCAGGGTCGACCACTTGGCCGGGTCGGCCGGGTCGATGTTGTAGTGCTGGCCCAGCCGGTTGAGCGTGAAGGCCACCGGGAAGACCAGGAAGTACGGGACCATGTAGACCTTGAAGGCGATCCACCAGCCGGCGAAGAAGCCGATCGAGAACAGGATCGCCAGCTGCCCCAGGATCGTGAGCGTGCGCTCGATCCGGATCGTGCGCTGCAGCTCGGGGGGGTAGGTCGCGGTCTCGCGCGCGGCGGCGCGGAAGTAGATGAAGAACAGCGCCGGCGTCATGTAGA
>CAYZDB010000403.1:0-442 GCA_964476985.1 uncultured Acidobacteriota bacterium
AGCGCCTCGATCGCGCGCGCCAGCCCGGCGGCGACCTCCGGGGCGCCGGTCCCGTCCAGCAGCGTGTGCGCCGGGTAGTCCGCCACGTACTCCGCCGCGCCTCCGGTGCCGGCGATCAGCACGTGGCGGCCGAAGCTCATGCCGAGCAGCAGCAGCCCGCTGCCGTACCCCTTGCGGTAGGGCAGGGCGAGCACGTCGGCCGCCTCGAGCAGCTCGGCCAGCTCGCGGGCGCGCAGGAAGCGCGGGATGAACCGGACGCGCTCCGCGACGCCCGCCTCGCGCGCAAGCCGGCGGGTGCGGTCGAGCGGGTCGGCGGCCGGCGCCCCGCCGTACCCCGACTCTTCCCCGGCGACGACGAGCACGGCCCGCGCGCAGCGCGGGTCGGCGAGGGCCGAGACGAGCGCGTCGAGGTTCTTTTAGGGCCGGATACCCCCACAGATCA
>CAYZDB010000403.1:452-2614 GCA_964476985.1 uncultured Acidobacteriota bacterium
CGCGGCTCCCTCCACCCGGCCCAGCTCGCGCCGCCGGGCTGCGCGCGCGGCGTGACAGCGCGGGTAGGCCGTGTACAGCCCGTGGCGGCTGACGGCGACCCGGCCGCCCAGGTCCGGGAACAGCGCCTCGAACTCGCCGCGCGCCTGCTCGGAGTGGCAGAACAGCAGGTCGCACGCCGCGTAGACGCGGCGCAGCGCGGGGACCTCGCTCCCCGCGCTGTCGTGCGGAACCGGGTTGTGAACGGTGTGGGCGAGCGGCAGCCCGAGGGCCCGGCACGTGCGCCAGAAGGCAGTGCCGTAGATGTCGGGCCACTGCGTCCAGACCAGGTCGTAGCGCCGTCGCCTGAGGTGGAGCGCGAGTTCCATGCCCAGCAGCGCGCGGCGGGTCCCCTCGCCCCGGCGACGGGCCGTCGCCGCGTCCTCGGCGGCCCAGGCGGCCGCGCTCGGCAGGCCGTCCGCGCCGCGGGGCGCACCCCCGCCGTCCGCGGTCTGCGTTGCGCGGAGCGCGCGCCGCTGCCTGAGCAGCAGGCTGCCGAGGACGGGATAGCACCGGTGCCGGTGCCGGGCGGGCAGCTCGGAGAGTGGGGACACGTCGCTGGTGTAGAAATCGGCGCGCACGCCGTTCGCTTCCAGCCCCTCGGCCAGCTCGAACGAGTAGGTCGTGATCCCGAAGTCGCCGAGCGGGTTCAGGATCGCCACCGATCGAAACGGGCTGTTCGGAACCGTTCGCTGCGTCCCCGACCGCGGCATCGCGCACCCCGCGGAATCGTACCGCGGAATGGCCGCGCGGGCGGCGGCGCAGCAGGACCGGACCGTCAGGACGCGGGTGCGGCGACCGGCAGCGCGTAGAGGTACAGCTCCGGGTTGAGCACGGTGTCCCAGTCCTCCCGGACCGGGCTCTTCCAGAGCAGCGTGCCGTCCTGGGCCAGCTCCTCGTAGAAGCTGCGCTGTGCGCTCGAGCGGCCGCGGGCCCGGCTGTAGCGCCGGACGTCGTCGGCGGCGACGATCACGTGGGTCACTCCCTTCGCCTGCAGCGCGGCGACCGAGCCCCACTCCGACGAGAGGTGGCGCGAGAAGAGCACGCGCTGCGGCCCGTGCATCGCCGCCCCCTGGAAGCGCCAGTCGTCGGGCGTCGGGATCCGCGCCTTGCCGTCCTGCGCGATCACGGCGCCCTCCGGGAGGTTCTCGCGCATCCAGCGCATCAGCTCCACGCGGTAGTCGTGGCGGAAGGCCTCGACCCGCGCGAGGAGCGGCGGCAGCGCGACGGCGAGCGGGAGCAGGAGCGCCGCGCCCGTCGCCGCGGCGCGGAGCCGCGGCCGCCCCGCCAGGAACGCGAGCCGGCCGACCTGCGGCACCATCAGCCCGGCCAGCGCACGCAGCCCCAGCTCGACCGGCAGGAAGTAGGTCTCGCTGTGCAGCGGCGAGAACGAGAGGACCAGGAGGTTCCAGCCGGTGAAGGCCGCGACCAGCCCCAGCTCGGGACGCGGACCGCGCCGGCGCAGTGCCTGCGCCGCGCCGGCCAGTCCGAGCAGCAGGATCAGCGGCGTCACCTGCTTCAGGTTGCGGCGGTAGCGCAGGTGCGGCACCGACGACGGCGCGAGGTCGACGTCGGGAAGCTTCCCGGCCACGCCGTGCTTCCACTCGGTCGAGAAGCCGCGCTCGAAGCGGTCGAACTCGACCAGGGCGCGGTAGTTGATGGCGGCGACGGCGACCGCCAGCGCGGCTGCCAGCAGGCCGGCCCAGGCCAGTCGCCGGCGCCACGGCGCGCGCGGCGCCGGGGCCGGCGGGGCCGGGCCCCGCCGCTCGCGAGCCAGCAGGACCACCGCCAGGGCCAGCGGCACGAACACGCCGCCGACGTACTTGGCCGAGATCGCGACCCCGCAGGCCGCGCCCAGCGCGAGCGCGCGCCCGGCCGACGGCCGCCGCGCGAACGCCACCAGCGCCAGCAGGAAGAGGCCGATCCCCAGCGTGAAGACCGCGTCCTCCTTCATGTAGTGCGCCGACTCGTAGAGCACGTACGACGAGCCGGCAAAGAGCGCGACCGCCAGCGCGCCCAGCCAGCCGCCCGCGCTCCAGCCGACCAGAGAGAGCTCGGCCACCCCGGCCGCCGCCGCCAGCGCCGATACGACGCGCCCCTTCTCTATCGCCTCCTGCATCGACTG
>CAYZDB010000404.1:0-2594 GCA_964476985.1 uncultured Acidobacteriota bacterium
TACCTGCTCTGCTGGGCGCTGACGTACTTCGTGCCGTACGCGGCGCCGGTGCGGTGAGCCGATGAGCGCGCCCCAGCCCCCGCCGTTCCCGGTCGCCCGCGCGCTGCGCGACAACCCGCGCAGCGCGCGGCGCGCCTTCCTGGTGCGCTTCGGGCGGCCGCTCGCGCTGGCCCGGGCGGCGCTGGGGGTGGCGGCCGGGGCCTTCCTGATCGCCTGGTCGCTCAACGCGTTCTACGTCCCGACGAAACTGCTGGCCGGGGGGGTGACCGGGATCGCGCTGCTGGGGCGCGACCTGTTCGGCCTCCCGGTCGGGCTCTCGATCGCGCTGCTCAACGTGCCGATCTTCCTGCTGGGCTTCCGCGACATCGGGACACGCTTCGCCGCGCTCTCGGGGCTGGGGGTCGTCGCGCTGTCGCTCTTCACCGACCTGCTGCCGGTGCAGCCCCTGACCGACGACCCGCTCCTGGCCTCGATCTTCGGCGGGGTGGTGGTCGGGATCGGCGGCGGGCTGGCGCTGCGCGCCGGCGGCTCGACCGGGGGCTTCGACATCCTGGGCGTGGTGCTCAACCGGCGCTTCGGGCTGGGGGTGAGCGAGGTCCTGCTCTTCCTCAACGGCGGGCTGATCCTGGCCAAGGGCCTGCTCGGGACGCCGGAGCTGGCGATGTACACGCTGGTCGCGATCTGGACCTCGGCCCGCGCGATGGACGCGCTGATGGCCGCCCGCCCGCGCAAG
Organism: uncultured Acidobacteriota bacterium; assembly: GCA_964476985.1. Lineage (GTDB taxonomy): Bacteria > Acidobacteriota > Polarisedimenticolia > J045 > J045 > JALOKP01. Next base: position 734 of record CAYZDB010000404.1, read on the forward strand.
GCCTTCCTGATCGTCAGCCGCAAGAGCGACGAGATCCGGCGCCGGGTGCTGGCGCAGATGCGGCGCGGAGTCACGGTGCTGGACGGGGAGGGGGGGCACACCGGGACCCCGCTCAAGGTCCTGCTGATCGTGGTCCAGCGGGTCGAGATGCGCGAGCTGCGGGACGTGATCCGGGCCGCCGATCCGCAGGCTTTCGTGGCCGTCCTGGAGGCCAGCGACGTGATGGGCTACTTCCGGCGCCGGACGGCGATAGACTACCTGCGCCAGCGGGCCGACCGCGCGGAGGACTGACCCCGTGCCCCTCTATGCCCACCGCTTCGAGAGCCCCGTCGGGGAGTTGATCTCGGTGGTCGACGCGCGGGGCGGGCTGCGGCGTCTGGAGTTCGCGGGGCCGCGCGCCGCCGACATCGCCGAGGGGACGCCCGGGATCGAGTGGAACCGGGCGAAGAACAACGTCGTGACGCACCAGCTGTCGGCCTACTTCCGGCGCAAGCGGCAGAAGTTCGAGCTGAAGCTGGCGCCGGAGGGGACCGAGTTCCAGCTCCGGATCTGGGCCGAGCTGCTGAAGATCCCGTACGGCAGCACGATCACCTACCTCGAGCTGGCCGGGCGCTTCGGCGACCCGCGCGCCGCGCGGGCGGTGGCGCAGGCGGTGGCCCGCAACCCGATCGCGATCGTCGTCCCGTGCCACCGCGTGATCGGCTCGGACGGCTCGCTCACCGGCTTCGGCGGCGGGCTGGCGGCCAAGCAGTACCTGCTCGAGCTGGAAGGGGCGATCCGGCAGCCGACGCTCTACGGCGCGCTCACGGCCGGGGGTTCCAGGCGGCGATCTCGTCGAGCCCCTTCCGCCTGAGGTCGGGAACCGCCGCGCCCGGCGCCGGGTAGCCGATCGGAAAGAGGACGAACGGCTTCTCGTGCGGCGGGCGGCCGAGGATCCGCGACAGGAATCCCATCGGGCTGGGGGTGTGGGTCAGCGTCGCCAGCCCCATCGCGTGGATCGCGGCGACGAACAGCCCGCAGGCGATCCCGACGCTCTCCTTCACGTAGTAGTTCTTGCGCGGCGCGCCGTCCGGGGCGACGCCGTGGACCTCCTCGAAGACGACCACCAGCCAGGGCGCGATCTCGAGGTAGGGTTTCTGCCACGAGGTGCCGAGCGGCTCGAGCGCGGCGCGCCACACCTTCGGCAACCGGCCGCCCTCGTACGACGCGCGCTCCTCGGCCTCGGCCGCGGCGCGGATCGCGCGCTTGATCGCGGGGTCGTCGACTGCGACGAAGCGCCAGGGCTGGCGGTGCGCGCCCGACGGCGCGGTCGACGCGGTCCGGATCGCCAGCTCGATCAGCTCGCGCGGCACCGGGTCGGGCGCGAAGTCGCGCACGCTGCGGCGCGCGTCCATCTGCGCGTAGAAGGCGCGGGCGCGGCGCAGCATCTCGTCCTCGGGGAGGCGGGACGGGCGATACGGGACGAATCGGGGCTCGCTCATCCGGCGATTCTAGCGACTACACGAGGGTCGCGGCACCGGCGCACTGCAGCGCCGCGACCAGCTCCTCGACCCGGACCGGCTTGCCGACGTAGCCGTCCATCCCGGCCGCCAGGCAGGCCTCGCGGTCGCCCGCCATCACGTTGGCGGTCATCGCGATGATCTGCGGCTGGCGCACCGGCGGCGGCAGGCGGCGGATCCGCCGCGCGGCCTCGAGCCCGTCCATCCGCGGCATCTGCACGTCCATCAGGACCAGGTCGTAGTCGCGCCGCGAGGCGGCCTCGACCGCGTCGCAGCCGTCGGCGGCGAGGTCGGCCTGGTAGCCCAGCCGCTCGAGCATCCGCAGCGCGACGCGCTGGTTCACCGGGTTGTCCTCGACCAGC
>CAYZDB010000405.1:0-2593 GCA_964476985.1 uncultured Acidobacteriota bacterium
GGATCACGCGGAACCCGGCGTTCGTCACGATGTGGAAGCACGCCCCGACGGCGTTCGCCTTCTGGGTGGTGGACCGGATGACCCACTCGCTCGGGAACACGGTGCGGGAGGATGAGATCCTGCAGGCGGCGTCGGCACGGCAGCGGGCTTGGGGAGAGGCCCAGCTGGCCCAGGATCCAGGGCTGGGGTGCATCGTGATGGGTCACACCCACCGACCGGTGCTGAGCGAGCCATTTCCCGGCCGGCAGTTCCTCAATCCCGGCGCGTGGCTCGACGGCTTCCGCTATGGTGTGGTGACCCCGACCGGCGCCGAGCTGGCGACCTGGAAAGGCTGATTTCCCTACCCCAGCCGCACCAGTTCGGGCTCTCCCAGTCGGTCTCCGAGGAATCGCGCTCCCACCTGCAGGAACCTGGCCTGGTCGTCGCTCACCACGAACCGGTGGCGGCCCGGGACCGTCGTACCGCTGGCCATCCCCGCTTCATCGAGCGCTTCGGCGAGGCTCCGCGCCGTCTCTTCCGCGCTGTCGATCAGCGAGACCTCGCCTCCCATCACCTCGTGCAGCAGCCCCTTCAGCAGCGGGTAGTGGGTGCAGCCAAGGACCAGCGTGTCCACGCCGGCCCGCTTGAGCGGCGCGAGGTACTCCTCCGCCACCAGCCGGGTCGCGGGGTGGTCGAACCAGCCCTCCTCGACCAGCGGCACCAGCAGCGGGCAGGCGACCTGCTCGATGCGGGCGGCGGGCAGGATCCGGCGGATGGCGGTGGGATAGGCCTGGCTCGCGACGGTGCCCGCGGTGCCAATGACGCCGATGCCGCCGCCGCGGGTGGCGCGGGCCGCGGCGCGCGCGCCAGGCTCGATGACGCCGAGCACCGGAACCGGCGATGCCGCGCGCAGGGCGTCGAGCGCATGCGCCGTGCTCGTGTTGCACGCGATGACGACCGACTTGACCCCCTGCCCCAGGAGCCAGTCGAGGATCTCGAGGCTGTAGCGGCGGACCGTCTCGGGTGACTTCGGTCCGTACGGCACGCGGGCGGTGTCGCCGAAGTAGATGGTCGACTCCATCGGCAGGCGCTCGTAGATGGCGCGCGCCACCGTGAGGCCGCCGATGCCGGAATCGAAGATCCCGATCGGTGCCGCGTTCATGGCAGGCGAACCGGGACGGAGACGGAGCCGGAGACCCCGCCGTTGGGGGCGGCCTGGATGGTGAGGTCTCCGGGGAAGTCCCACAGGTGGGCGGACACGTAGGCCTCCATGGCGGCCAGCAGGTGATTCAGGCCGAGCAGCACCAGCCAGTCCTGCTGCTGCTGCTTCTTGGAATCCACGCTCCCCGAGTTGGTATCCTCGAGGTACTTGAGCTGGCTGCTGGTGGTGAGCGTCATGCCGAGCGCGACGCCCTCGAACGCGAGGAAGAACGCCCCGGCGGTCCGGCGCCCGAGCTGGGCCTGCCCCCATCCGGGCAGCACCAGCGACCGCCAGAACGCCCCCATCGGGCTGACCGGCGGGCGAATGGTCGGCACCGAGTCGGTGACGCGGGCTGGAGCGAGGGCGGCCGCGGCCGAATCGGGCGCCGGTGGCGTCACCGCCGTGGAATCCTGCGCGACGGCCGGCGACGCCAGGAGCAGCGAGGCGAGCGCGAGCCCGCTGAATCGCGTCACGCCGCCGCGCCTTCCCCGTCGGCGACGAGTACGGGCAGTGCGCCGGGCAGCACCGACACCTCGAGCACGTCGGAGCCGGGGGCCCGCAGCTCGCCGTCGAGGTGGGCCGTGAGCGGGCCGTCCTCCGATGTAATCTGCACTCGGCCGCCTCGCGCCATCCGAACCTCCTTCAGGAGCGTGTGCGTGCCGCCCAGCACCCGGTACGCCTTGGTGAGCAGGAATCCCGCCCCGATCGCGCCGACCGCGCAGACGTCGAGAAGCCCGTCATCGGGCCGCGCGTCGGGAACGAGGTAGAAGACGCCGCCCGCGCAGGGCCCGACGCCGACTTCCAGGACGGTGGTCGGCGCGCTCCACGATTCGCCGTCGACGTCGATGCGCAGCCGCAGCGCGCGCCGGTGCACAATCGCCTGGAGCGCGGCCACGACGTACCCGAACGACCCGGGCCAGTGTTTGTACTCGTTGACCCGGCGGGCGACGTCCGCGTCGAGCCCGACGCCAAGGGAATTGACGAAGTACTCGCCCCAGGCCAGCCCGACGTCGAAGCGCCGCGTGGTGCCGGCCGCGAGCGCGGCGATGGCGGCCCGCGGCGCCACCCGCGCGGTGTAGGTCATCTTGGCGAAGTCGTTGCCGGTGCCGACGGGCACCACGCCCAGGGCGGGGATGGCGCGCCCGCCGCGTGCGAGGAGACCGTTGGCCACCTCATGCACCGTGCCGTCGCCGCCGACGGCGATCACCCGCAGGATGCCGTCCGCGGCGTCCCGGGCGAGCGCCGTCGCGTGCCCCGGCCCCCCGGTCAGGGCCAGCTCCACCTCGCCCCACGCTGCGCTCGCCGCGCGCAGCACATCCTCCCGGAAGCGCGCGCTCCGGCCATGTCCCGCCGCGGGATTCAGGATGACGAGTGTGGACAGCGTACGCCTCGGCGCGGGAGGAGAAGTGAGGT
>CAYZDB010000406.1:0-2547 GCA_964476985.1 uncultured Acidobacteriota bacterium
GGCTGCCGGGGTGGTCACGACGGGCGCCCCCGTCGCCGGCGCGCCACCCATCGGGCGGGAGCGGCCGGCCGTCGGCGCCGCGACCCCTTCGAGCCGCAGCGCATCCGACGCGGCGTCGCCGTGCAGGATCAGCACGTGGTTCGGCTCGGCGAAGGCCAGCTCCGGCGCGCGCGCCAGCGCGCGCGCGACCGCGTAGGCGCGGCCGCCCGCGGCGTTGGCGATCCGCACCACGAACAGGTCGCCGAACAGCGGCCGCGCGTCGAGCAGGCCCAGCGCCGCCGGCTGCGTCGCGACGAAGCGCTCTGCGGCGTCCAGGCCGGTCGGGTTGCGGAAGCCGACGATCACCTCGTCCGAGGCGATCTTCGTCGCGCCCCCCAGCTCGAAGACCGGCTGGGCCGGCAGCCCCAGCGCCAGCGCCCGCTCCAGGGCGGACGGTCCGGCCGCGGCCGGGCCCGAGGCGTCCTTCGGTTGCGCGGGCGCGGGGACGCGGTAGAGCGCCAGGCCGCGCCGCGCCAGCGCGTCGCGCGCGCTCGCGGGATCGCGCAGCCAGCCTTCGCTCGCTGCGAGGTCCTGGCGCGGGGTGAGCCCACGATCGGTCTCCTCGCGCACCGCGACCAGCTCTGCGCTGGGCTCGAGCACGATCAGCCGTCCCTGGTAGTAGTACGAGAACGGCGGCTCGCTGCCGGGCGCGACCGACTCGAGCGGCGCGCCGCTCGCGGGCGCCGGCGCGCCCGCCGACGCGATCACCGCGCTCCCGGCATGCCACGCCGGGGCGTCGGCCGCGACACCGGACGCCGCGTCGTGCGCGGTGGCCGCCTCGTCCGGCCCGCCCGGCGCGAGCGTCGGCGTCAGCCAGGGCGAGGTCGTCCCGTCGCCCCAGTCGAACTGGTACTGGACGCCGCCGCCGCTGCTGCAGGTCGCACCGCCCGTGGTGTAGCTGTAGCTCGTCCCCGCGGTTCCCGCGGCCGGCCCGGTCGGGGTCGTCGGCGTGGTCACGTCCCCGCCGCCCCCGCCACCGTCGAGCGTGACGCGGTAGATGCTGCGGCCATGCGTCGCCGCGGCCAGCCGCCGCGTCCCGTCGGGGTGGCGCGTCAGGTCGAGGTCGTAGATCGCGAGCAGCGGCATTCCTTCGCTGAACGGCTCCCACGTCGCGCCGTCGTTGAGCGTGCGGTACACGCCGAGGTCCGTGCCGGCGTAGAGCGCGCCGGCCTGGTCGCGGTCGACGGCCAGCGCGCTGACCGGCAGGTCGGGCAGGCCGCCCGCCTGGCCGGTCCGCGAGATGTCGGTCCAGCTCGCCCCGCCGTCGGTCGTCTTGTAGACGTGACCCGGCGTCGCGGGGGTGTTGGCCCCGAAGCCGGAGAAGGCCGCGTAGTAGACCGAGGAGTCGTAGGCGAAGACGTCGGAAACGAAGCGGTTCGGCAGCGGGGCCTTGGTCAGGTCGCTCCAGCTCCCGCCGCCGTTGCGCGTGACCTGGACCTTGCCGTCGCCGGTCCCGACGACGATCGTGTTCGAATCCCCCTTGCGGACCGACACCGCCGAGATCGCCGAGAAGCGCGAGGTCGCCTTCGTCAGGTCGGGCGAGATCGCGGTGAAACTGTCGCCGCGGTTGTCGGTCCGGTAGAGCCGGGCCGTGGCCCAGTAGGCCCGGCCCGCGACGTTCGGATCGAGCACCAGCGGCGCGTAGAACAGCACGTTGTCGTTGACGTCGACGCCCGAGCTGGCGTCCATGATCTTGACCGGCCAGTCGTCGGCCGAGGCCGAGCCGCTGAAGTCGTTGCGCTGGAACTGCATCGGCCCGCCCTTGATCGAGTAGCGCGTGCCGAACCAGTAGCGCGTGTCGAACGGGTCGATCGCGGCGAAGCCGCCGTCGCCGGCGTCGAGCCCGACCCAGGTCGCGCCGCCGTCGGTCGTCTTGGCCTTGGCGTTGTCCTGCATCCCGCCGAACATCACGTTGGGATCGGTCGGGTGCTGCGCGATCGACTGGAACTGCAGCGTCGACAGGTTGCCGTTGCGCTCGGTCCAGCTGTTTCCGCCGTTGGTCGAGCGGTAGACGCCGCCGTCGTTGGTGATCCAGATCGTGTTCGGGTTGCTCGGGTCGAACGCGATCCCGTGCAGGTCGGGGTGTGCGGTCTGGTCGAGCGCGGTCCCGGTGTGGGTCGAGAAGCTGGTGCCGCCGTCGCGCGTGATGAAGATCGTCCCGTCCCACAGCCCGTTGCTGTAGAGCGCCGCGCCGCCGGCTGCGAGCACGTTGGGGTCGGTGGGGTGGACGGCCAGCACGTTGTCGTAGCTGCACTGCCCGCCGCAATAGCTGACGGCCTGCGGATAGCCGGGGGGCTGGACGTTGAGCACGGTCCAGTTCTGCCCGCCGTTGTCGCTGCGGAACAGGACCCCGGGCACCCCCTGCTGGCGCAGCGTGTAGATCCCCGCGTAGACCCGCTGGCTGTTGCTCGGCGCGACGATCACCTCGACCCGGTTGGCGTCGCCCAGCGACTGGTCCCAGCCGCCCGACTGGGCCGCGGCCGGCCCGAGGATCGCGCTCCAGTTGCT
>CAYZDB010000407.1:0-2539 GCA_964476985.1 uncultured Acidobacteriota bacterium
GAGCCGAAGGTGACGACCCACTCGATGTCCTTGACCGAGGCGTAGGCCCGCTCGACCGAGGGGACGTAGAGGAACAGCAGGGGGAAGCCCGACAGGGTCAGGAGCAGGAGCAGCGCGGCGCTGATCGTCCCGAGCCAGAAGGAGTAGTTCCAGTCGAGCGACGCCTTGAAGACCTTGGCGGGGAACCAGTGCAGCGCGAAGTTGGAGACGATCGCGTCGCCGGCCTCGCGGTCCGACTTCGGCCGCACGCTCCAGAGCGGCTTCTCGTGGACCCCGGGAGCCTCGGGCGCCGGGCGCTTGACGGCGGGAATCGACATCGGGGCCCCCTATCCGACGGTGAGGCGGAAGTCGTGCCCGACTTCCTGCGCGAGGTCGACCACCAGCTGGCCGTCGTCGGGAGCGACCGAGAGGTGGTACCAGGCCAGCGGCCGCGGCGCCGGGCCCGACACGTTGCCGCCGTCCCCCGTGTACTTCGAGCCGTGACACGGGCAGTGGAAGCGGTGGGTGATCCGCAGCGGGGACCCCTCCACCACCTGGTTCTCGGGCTGCGACAGGGCCTCGGCCCGCACGGTGCAGCCGAGGTGCGTGCAGACCGCCGAGATCGCGTGGAAGACGCTTCCGTTGCGGAACACGAACAGCCGCTCGTCCGGCAGGAACTTCAGGCCGTCCGGGAACTCCGCGGGCAGGCCCAGCTTCACGGTCGTGGGCGCGTCGTAGGAGACGTTCGGCACCAGCGAGCGGAGCGAGGCCGCGGCCTGCGTGACGATCCCGACGATCCCCGCCCCGATCCCCAGCTTGAGCAGGAAGTCGCGGCGATCGTTCTGTTTCTCCTGGTCGCTCATGGTCTCTCCTCGGGTGCGGCGGCGGACACGAAGCGCTCGGTGACCTGGAAGCGCTCCATCGTCATCGCGTCGGTCGGACAGCGGACGGCGCAGAGGCCGCAGCGGATGCAGCGGTCGTCGTCCTTGATCATCGCGGACAGCGGGAGCCCGTCCGCCCCGGCGCGGGCCTGCAGCAGTTCCCGCTCGGCGTCGGACAGGTCGAGCTGGTCGAAGGGGACGATCGCGAGGCAGTGCTCCGGGCAGACGTCGACGCAGCGGTTGCAGAGCACGCACTTCTCGGGGTCGTAGATCGTCTGGACGTGGCAGACCAGGCAGCGCGCGGCCTGCCGCCAGGCCTGGGCCGGGTCGTAACCGGTCTCGACCTCCGCGATCCCGGTGCGACGGCCGACGTCGAGCGTCGGCGGCGTCTCGCGGTCCATGACCTCGAACCCGGCGAGCATCCGGTAGCGCGCCGTCGGCAGCTTCTCGATCTCCAGGAGGACCTCGAGCCGGGCGCTCTCCCGGGTGAGCTGCTCGTGGATCGAGCGCGCCGCCCGCTTGCCGTTCGCCACCGCCTCGATCAGGTTGCGCGGCCCGAAGGCGACGTCGCCGCCGGCGAAGATCCCGGAGGCCGAGGTCGCGAGCGTGGCGGGGTCGACCTTGATCGTGCCGCCGGGGGTCAGCGCGACCCCGTCCTCCGGCCTCAGGAACGACAGATCCGGCCGCTGCCCGATCGCCAGGACGCAGGAGTCCGCCTCGATCGTGACCAGGTCCGCGTCGTCGTAGGCCGGCGAGAAGCGCCCGGCGGAGTCGAAGACCGAGCGCACGCCCCGCAGCTCGATCTGCCGCAGGCGGCCGTCGCCGAGGAAGCGCCGCGGGCCGCGCCGCGGCACGAAGACGATCCCCTCGCGCCGCGCCTCCTCGAACTCCTCGTGCCCCTGCGTCGTCTTCAGCACGGGCATCTCGTCGAAATTCTCGAGCGAGACGATCGTCACCTCGGAGGCCCCGCCGCGGATCGCCGCGCGGGCCGAATCGACCGCCTCCTTCATCCGGGCGTCGGTCTCGCCGGCCAGCAGATCGTGCTCCTCGCCGGCGGCCAGCTGGCCGATCCGCAGCGCGGTGCGGGCCGCGTCGAAGGCGACGAAGCCGCCCCCGATCACGACCACCCTCCGGCCGAGGTTCATCCGGTAGCCGCGATTGACGTTCAGCAGGTAGTCGACCGCCTTGACGACCCCGTCCAGGTCGGCGCCCGGCACGTCGAGATCGCGCCCCATCGAGACCCCGACCGAGAGGAAGACCGCCTCGAACCCCTCGCGCCGGAGCTGGGCCAGGCCGAAGCTCGGCGAGAGCGGCGTTCCCAGCCGGATCGTCACGCCGAGGCCCGCGATCTTGGCGATCTCGGCGGCGATCAGCGTGCGCGGCAGGCGGTACTCGGGGATGCCGAAGCGCATCATCCCGCCCGGCTCCTCGGACGCCTCGAAGACCGTCACCTCGTAGCCCAGCAGGGCCAGGTCGTGGGCCGCGGCGAGACCGGCGGGGCCGGCGCCGATCACCGCGACCCGGCGCCGCGACGCACCGGACCGCGCGACCCCGGGGAGCGGCGCGACGGGGAGGTGTCCGGCGTAGCGGTTCCCCTCGCCCACCAGCAGCTCGCGCAGCCGGTCCTGCGTGTCGGGCCGGACCGACTCGACGCCGTACCGCTCGGTGACGAAGCGCTT
>CAYZDB010000408.1:0-2535 GCA_964476985.1 uncultured Acidobacteriota bacterium
CTTGAGCAGCCCGCGCAGGTAGAGCCCGGTCCCGCCGGCGACGACCGGGACCTCTCCCGCGGTGCGCGCGGCCCGGATCTCGGCCTCGGCGGCGCGAACCCACTCGCCGAGGTTGACATCGCGCGTCGGCTCGGCCCAGTCGACCAGGGCCCAGGGGTGCCGCGCTTCGTCCCCGCGCGGCTTCTCGGTCGCGACCCGGAAGTCGCGGTAGACCTGCAGCGCGTCGCACGAGATCAGCCGGCAGGGCAGCCGGTCGGCCAGCTCGACGGCGAGCCGCGTCTTGCCCGTCCCGGTCGCGCCGTAGATCGCGACGACGGGCGGCGCGTTCACGCCCCGCCCCAGGCCGCGCGCGCCAGCCTCCAGGCGAGCAGCAGCAGCAGCGCGGCGAGTGCCACGACCATCCCGCGCCGCGCCTCGCGCCCCGCGTCCGCCGGCGCCGGGCCCGCCATCACGGCACCTTCACCAGCACGACGCCGGTGTAGTAGTGCGTCAGGATCTCGCGGTAGCCCGCGCCGCGGCGCGCCATCCCGAAGGCGCCGACCTGGCACATCCCGACCCCGTGCCCCCACCCCCGCCCGCGGAAGGTGACGCGGCGCAGCGTGCCGTCCCGGTCGCGCTGGATGTCCATCGCGAACAGGGTCTCCGGCAGGTCGAGCGCACGCCGCAGCCGGAACCCTTCGACGATCGCGCGCCCGTCGGCGCCGACGATCTCCATCGCCGTGACCCGCCCCGAGCGGCCGCGCGAGAGGATCTTCAGGTCGCGCAGTTCGCCGACCGGCGCGACCGCGGCCAGCGAGGTCTCGAGGTCCGCGCGGTCCTTCACCTTGGTCCAGCGGTACTTCGCGCTGGTGCGGTCGTCCGAGCTGCCGGCCCGCTCGCGCAGCGCGAGCAGCTCGATCCGCCCGTCGTCGGCCACGACCAGCACCCGGTCCCCGGCCAGCAGGTCGACCCGCCCGACGCGGTGCCAGGCCCCGCCGACCTCCGCCAGCAGGTCGGGCGCGACCGCGACGGTCCACTCCTTCCGGCCGCCCTTCGGCGCGAGTTTCACCGGCCCGCCGGCAGGCGCCGCCGTCACCTGGGCCTCCTCCAGCCCGGCCGCCGCGTACTGGTCGGCGGCGCGCGCGATCCAGCCCAGGACCTCGGCGCGCGAGGGAACGCCGCGCGGGTCGAGCCGCCCCTCGGCGTCCGGAAACGCCAGGCCGCGCGCGAACAGGGTGGCGACCAGCGAGAGGTCCTCGGGCGCCACCAGGTCGGCGTCCTCCACCGCGAGCACGAGGGCTTCATCTCCCGGCGCGACCAGTTCGCTGCCCTCGATCCCCAGCAGGCCCCGCGTCGCGCGCCAGAGCGCGAGCCGGCCTGCCGGGTCGGTGAGCGCCGCCGGGGCCGGCTTGCCGGCCTGGGCCGCCAGCGCCGCGAACCAGCTCCAGGCCTCGTCGGCCCGCACCGGCACGCCACGCCAGCCCGGGTCGTAGGCCTCGCGCCCGACGATCCCGTGGGCCACCAGCCGCGCCAGGTCGAGCGGCTCGGGACCCGGGTCGGGCGCGCCCGGCACGGACGCGACCGGGTTGCCGACGACCGTCGCACCGCGCCCCTTGCGGTCCTTCGGGGGCAGGCCGCACGGGACGCCGCGCAGGTAGGGATAGTCCCACTCCGGGAAGACCAGCTCGACGTCCTCGGTGTGGCCGCCGCAGGTCGAGGTGAAGAGCGCGTTCACCGGCGCGGCGTTCCAGGCCAGGATCTCGCCGCGGGTCTCGCGGATCGCCTGGTCGGAGAGCGGCTGCTCGCTCCCGGCGCCGCGGTAGACCTGGCAGCGCGGCGTGTCGCACATGTCGTAGCCGTCGGCGGTGAACTGGCCCAGGTTGCCGTAGGCGTAGGTCCGGGCCGCGACCGCCTGCGCCTTCTGCGCCTCCAGCTCGGGATAGAGGTTCGGGCCCAGCTCCTCCGGGACGACGCCGCGCAGGTAGTCCTCGACCGCGACCTCGTTGATCGCCAGCAGCTCGCCGTACGGCGTCAGCCGGATCTCGACCAGGCCGCGGTAGGGACGCCCCTCCACCGTGACCATCGCCCCGCCGGCCGGGACCGCCACGATCCGGTCGGCCGCGATCGGCCGGACGTTCCAGCGCGCGTCGAGCAGGCGCAGCGTCGCCCCCTCCTGCCGCAGCACCGGCTCGCGCACGATCCAGGCGTCGGGGTAGCCGCTCTCGCGGACCTGGGCCAGCAGCGGCTTCAGTTCCTCCGGCTCCTTCGCCTGGCCGATCCGGACGCGCCAGACGTTGCGGTCCGAGTCCCAGTAGGTCACGGCGGGCTGGCGCAGCTCGGACTCCAGCCGCGCCCCCAGGTCCCTGGCCGGCGGCTCGTCGCGGAAGGCGCCGACCTGGATCCGGCGGATTTCCTCGACCGTGGCGTCGCGGTCCTCGGCCGCGACGTCGCGCACGACCCGGACCGCGCCCGCGGCGCGGTCCGGCCACAGTTCGGCGCCGGTGCGGCCGTCCAGCAGCCGCAGCGGGCCGGAGGTCGCGGCGAGCGCGACCTCCT
>CAYZDB010000409.1:0-2529 GCA_964476985.1 uncultured Acidobacteriota bacterium
GGCGCAGCGGGCTCGCGGCGGCGATCGGGCTGGCCACGGCGGCCGGCACGGGCCTCGCCCTGGCGCGCCTCGCCGCGAGCGACGGCAGCGCGGCGGCGTGGCGCTACGGCGTCTCCTGGCTGCCGCTGCCGCTGCTGATCCTGGCCGCGGTGCTCTACGCGTGGACGCGCCGGGTGCCGGTCTACGCGGCGGTCGTCGAGGGGGGGAAGGAAGGCTTCCAGGTCGCGCTGCGGATCATCCCCTTCATGGTCGCGATCCTGACCGTCGCCGCGATGTTCCGCGCCTCCGGCGCGCTGGCCGGCGTCGAGCGGCTGCTGGCCCCGCTCGCGGGACTGATCGGCTTCCCGCCGGAGGCGATCCCGATGGCGCTGATGCGCCCGCTCTCCGGTTCCGGCGCGCTCGCGATCATGAGCGACGCGATGAAGGCGGCGGGCCCCGACAGCCTCGTCGGCTACCTCGTCTCGACGATCCAGGGCTCGAGCGAGACCACCTTCTACGTGCTCGCCGTCTACGGCGGGGCGGTCGGGCTGGCGCGCACGCGCCACGCGATCCCGGCCTGCCTGGCGGGCGACCTGGCGGGGACGCTGGGGTCGCTGCTCGCGGTGCGGCTGCTGCTGGGCTGAGCCGCGCCCGCCGCGCGGCCCCGCCGCCGCGCAAACCCTATATTGCCGGGCGGAAGGTGCGAGAGATGAGCCCTGTTCGCCGCCGTTCGCGAGCCCTCGCGCTCGCCCTCGGACTCGCTGCGGCCGCCGCCGCGGCCCCGGCCGCGCGCGCGGCGGAGCCGCCGCCGCTCAGTGCGCTCGCCGAGCGGGCGCGGGGTTCGGTCGTGGAGATCCTCGGCTCGGTCGAGGGGAGCGACGAGACCTCGTACGGCACCGGCTTCGCCGTGCGCGAGAAGAACCTGGTGGTGACCAACGCCCACGTCGTGCGCGGGGTGAAGAAGCCGCTGGTCCGGACGCGCGACGGCGCGACCTACGCCTCGGTGCGCGTGCTCGAGAGCGACGACGCGCTGGACCTGGCCGTGCTGCGCGTGCTCGGCCTGGCGCTCGAGCCGCTGCCGCTCGCGGCCGAACCCCTGGCGCCCGTCGGGACCGAGGTCGTCGCGGTCGGCCACCCGCGCGGCTACGAGTTCACGGTCTCGGCGGGGATCGTCTCGGCCACGCGGGCGCTCAAGGAGCGCGGGATCGAGATGCTCCAGACGACCGCGCCGATCAGCCCCGGCAGCTCCGGCGGCCCGTTGCTCGACCGCGCGGGCCAGGTGGTCGGGGTCTGCTCGCTGACGCTGGCCGAGGGGCAGAACATCAACTTCGCGGTGCCGGCGCGCGAGGTCGGGCCGTTCCTCGAGCGGGGCCTGGCGATCGAGCGGGCGCTGGCCGCCGGGCCGGGCGCCGACACCGCCGCGCTGCCGGCCGAGGGGCTGGCGAGGCTGGTGAGAAAGCACCGCGACGAGGGGGACCTGGTGCGCGCGTCCGAGCTGGCGCGCAGCTCGCTCGCGCGCCATCCGCAGAGCCTCGCGCTGCTGCTGGAGGCCGCCGAGGTGGCCTGGTCGCAGGGGCGGTTTCCCGAGGTCAAGGCGCTGCTGGCGCAGATCGACGGCGTGAAGCCCGGCTACCCGCCGGCGCGCCAGATCGGGGGGGCGCTGGCGGCGCAGGACGGCGACTGCGAGCGTGCCGTCCGCGAGTCGGAGGCGGCGCTGACGGCGGGGCTGGATCCGGCGCGCGCGGGCGAGGCGCACGCGGTGATGGGGGAGTGCCTGGGCCGCCTGGGCCGCCCGGGCGAGGCGCTTCCCCACGTCGACCAGGCGCTGGCGATCGGCACGATCGCGGAGCTGCCGGACTACCACGCGCTGCGGGCGTTCCTGCTGCAGGCCCTGGGGAGGCCCGACGAGGCCGATCGCGCGGCGGTCGACGCGCTGGTCGCCGCGGGTTGGGATCCCGTCGTGGCCGCGGCGCTGCGCGAGCGCGGGTTGCCGCGGCTGGTCGAGGTCGTCTCGCAGCGCACCGTCCACGCTCCCGGGGGCGTGACGGTCGAAGGGGTGGTGCGCAACCGCGGCCCCGTCGCGCTGCGCGAGGTCGAGCTGACGGCCGAGGGGACCGACGCCGCGGGGACGATCGTGGCGACGGGTTCTGCCAAGGCGGCGCCGGGACGGCTCGTACCCGGGCAGACCGGGTCGTTCCGGATCGCGCTCGGCGGCGCCGCGGACGCGGTCCAGGCGGTCTCGGTCCGGGTCGTCGACTTCCAGGGCCAGCCGTAGCGGCCCGCCGGTGTAACCTCCCCGCGAGCGGGGCGGCCGCGACGGCCACCATCCCGCGAAGGGGTCACCGATGAACTGGCTCGCGCGCTGGTCGGACCCGGCCTACGCCCTGCTGCGGATCGTGGCCGGGTTCATGTTCAGCTTCCACGGCGTGCCGCAGGTGCTCGGGCTGTTCACCGAGCAGCAGCCACCGATCGGCTCGCAGGTCTGGATCGGCGGCGTGATCGAGCTGGCCGGCGGGCTGATGATCATGCTGGGCTTCCAGACCCGCCTGG
>CAYZDB010000410.1:0-2507 GCA_964476985.1 uncultured Acidobacteriota bacterium
GAGGCACGCGCCCGGGAGGGCGGCCAGCCGGACCCGGGGCCGGGCCTCCCGGCCGACCGGACCGTGCCGGCCGATGCCGCCGATCCGGCCGCGGCCGTCGCCACGGGACGGCCGCACGAGCGCGCGGCCGGGCCGGGGGCGCTGCTGTCACCCCGGGCCTACGACGGCGGGGCGCTCGACGAGCCGGCCCCCGAGCGGGACCGGCGGGCCGAGGCCCTGGCCGCCGGGATGGCGCAGGCGCTGGCCGACTTCCTCGCGCACGCGGCGCCGCTGGCCGGGCTGGTCTCGCGCCGCGCTGCGAGCGATCCGGTCCTGACCGCCTACCTGGCCGGGTTCGCGGCCGAGCTGGACCGCGCGCGCGGGCTGGCCCACCGGCTGGCGCACCTGCTGGGCGAGCCGCCGGCCCCCGCGCGGCGCACGATGCGCGCCGCCGACCTGATCACGCTGCGTTCGGCCGCCTGGCGCGGCTGGCTCCCGGACGAGACGGCGCTGCGCCTGGCGGTCGATCCCGCGCCCGTCGTCACGATCGACCCGGAGTTGATCGCGCCCAGCCTCGACGACCTCGTGCAGGCCCTCGCGCCCTGCACCGACTCGCCGTGCGGGATCGACGTCGCGGTCGCGCGCGAGCGCCTGGACGCCGAGTTCGCGGCGACCCGCCCCGGCGCGCGCGCCGGCCGCTTCGTGCGGATCGCGCTGGCCGCCGCGCGGGGCCACGTGCCGCGCGTCGAGCCGGTGCCCGGCCCGGTGCCGGCCGGCGAGCCGGTGCTCCAGGCGGCGCTCGCCGCGGCCAAGGCGAACGGGGGGTACCTCGAGCTGCGCTGGGACCCGGCGCGGCGCCACCTCGACGCGGCGGACCTCTACCTGCCGGAGGCGGAGCCCGCGCCGCACGCGGCGGGCGACGCGTCCTCCCGCCTGGGGCTGCTGGTCGTCGACGACGACGCGGCGGTGCGCGAGACGGTGGCCGCGCTGCTCGAAGGCTGCGGCTGGCGCGCGCTCGCCGTCCCGTCGGGCGAGGCGGCGGTCGACCTGTACCGTGCCGGATGCCGCTACGGGCTGGTGCTGCTCGACCTGCTCATGCCGGGCCTCTCGGGCGCCGAGACCTTCCGCGCGCTGCGCGCGCTCGACCCCGCGGTCCGCGTCGTCGTCGCCTCCGGCTCGCGGCCGGGCGAGCCGCTGCGGCGGATGCTGGCCGAGGGGGCGCTCGGTTACCTCGCGAAGCCGTTCGGCCTCGCCGAGCTGTCCGCGATCGTCGAGGCGGCTACCGGTTCTCGACCACCCGCACCGATTCGACGGTGACCGGGGCGACCGGCTTCCAGGGCGGCAACCCGCGTTCCCCGCTGGTCGGGCGCTGGACCAGGCGGGAGAGCGTCTCGTCGCCGCCGGCCAGCTGACCGACCGCCGTGGTCCGCCCCTGCCAGTCCGGGCGCGGCGCCAGCAGCACGAGCAGCGCGGGGTTGTTGTAGGACGGGTTGCCGTTGGCGTCCGGCGGGCCCGGCTCCAGCACCACCGTCCCGACCAGCAGCTCGCGCGAGGTCCGCTCGAACGGCTCGACGCGCGGCCCGGCCGGCTGCGTGGAGACGACCGAGAAGGCGAACCCGGGGCGCAGCGCGCCGATCGCCGCCTTGTCGAAGTAGCCGGTGCGCACCAGCGTCACCAGCGAGCGCACCGACTGCGGCGCCTCGCGCGAGAGGTCGATCGCCAGTTCGCCGTCGGGCGTGGTCAGCAGCAGGCGGTAGGACTTCGCCGCGTCGAACGCCGGGATGACCCGGAAGGAGACGCTCGGCGACGGCATCCCGCCGCGCTTGAGCGCGACCTTGTAGCTCCCCTCCTTCGCCAGCTGCGGGACCAGCTTCAGCAGGTCGAACTTGATCCCGACGAAGCCCCCGGGGCCGATCTCCTTCGCGCGGGCCGCGCCGAACAGGTCGGCGCCGGACGGACGCACCTCGTCGCCGCCGGGCAGCGTGAGCCGCAGCGACGAGGCGAGGTCGGCGAGTTCGTCGGTCTTGAGCCAGCCGCCGCCGTCGTTGCGCACGACGAGCTGGCCGGGAATCGGCTGGCCGGCCTCGAAGACGAAGCCGTCGAGCGCGATGTTCGCGGCCGCGAGCGGCGGGGCCGCCGCGGGGGTTGCCGCGGGGGCCGCCACAGCGGCCGGGATGAACGCGGCGAGGCCCGCGGCGAGCGGCGCGAGGCGGCGCGCGAGGCGGACGGAGCGGCGGGGGAGCGGGAGCGCAGGGGAGGAGTGCATGAAGGAGGTTCCTCGGAGGGGAAAGCGGCGCCGATCCTAGCTTTGCCGGCGGGGAGGCGCCATCGCGCGCGGGGGCCCGGGCCCGGGGGCGGGAAACCCGGGGACGGTCCGCGCTACGGCCGGCGCGCCAGCACCAGCCCGGCGACCCGCTCGGCCCCGGCCTCGGCCAGCGCCCGGGCCGCCTCGCGCAGCGTGGCGCCGGTGGTGGCGACGTCGTCCACCAGCAGCACCGAGCGCCCGCCGACCAGCGCGGGGCGCGCCG
>CAYZDB010000411.1:0-2495 GCA_964476985.1 uncultured Acidobacteriota bacterium
CGCGGCACCGCGCGCTCGTCGCCGAAGTAGAAGTCGACCCGGTCCCACGGCAGGCTCGCGGCGAGCGGCGGGACCGCCAGCACGCCGTAGACGGCGCGCGGCGTCGTGCCGCCCGAGAGCATCAGCGAGACCCGCTCGCGCTCGGCCAGCAGCTCGGCCAGCCGCCCGGCGATCAGGCGGGCGGCGCCGGCCTCGAAGGCGGCGCGGTCGGGGTGGACGACGACGCGGGTCCCGTTCACCTCGGCCTCACAGCGGGCGCCAGGCGTCGCCGCCCGGCGCCAGCAGCGCGTCGGCCGCGCGCGGCCCCGCGCTCCCGGGCGCGTAGCCCGCCGGCTCGGGTCCGCCCGGCGCCTCCCACCACTCGAGGATCGGCGTGATCCAGTGCCAGGCCGCCATCACGCTGTCCGTCCGGGCGAAGCGCGTCGCGTCGCCGCGCATCGCGTCGAGCAGCAGCTGGGCGTAGGCGTCGGCCAGCGGCACGCCGAAGCTGCGGGCGTAGGAGAAGTCCATCGTGACCTCGGAGATCGCCAGCTGCTCGCCGGGCGTCTTGGCGGCGAAGCTGAGCGTGATCCCCTCGTCGGGCTGGATCTTCAGGGTCAGGACGTTGGGCCGCACCAGCGCGCACAGCTCGCGGTCCGGGAACAGGCAGAGCGGGATCGGCTGGAAGAAGAAGGCCACCTCGGTGCTGCGGCTGGCCAGCTTCTTGCCCGCGCGCAGGTAGAACGGGACCCCCTGCCAGCGCCAGTTGTCGACGAAGACCCTGAGTGCCGCGTAGGTCGGCGTGCGCGAGTCCGGCGCGACGTTGGGCTCCGCGCGGTAGCCGTCGTACTGCCCCAGCACCACCCGATCGGCGAACTCGCCGGGGTAGATCGGGGCCAGCGCGCGCAGCACCTTGACCTTCTCGTCCCGCACGTCGTCGGCGCCGAACGAGAGCGGCGCCTCCATCGCGCAGAGCGAGAGGACCTCCAGCAGGTGGTTCTGCACGACGTCGCGGAGGACGCCGGCCCCCTCGTAGAACTTCCCGCGCCCCTCGACTCCCAGCGTCTCGGCCGCCGTGATCTGGACGTGGTCGACGTACTTGCGGTTCCAGAGCGGCTCGAAGATCGCGTTGGCGAAGCGGAAGACGAGGATGTTCTGGACCGTCTCCTTTCCCAGGTAGTGGTCGATCCGGTAGACCTGGCGCTCGTCGAGGTGACGGTGGACCTGGACGTCGAGCGCCTGGGCCGAGGCCAGGTCGGTGCCGTAGGGCTTCTCCAGCACGACCCGCTTCCAGCCGCCGCCCTCGCGGCGCAGGAGGCCCCGGGCCGTGAGCTGGTCGAGGATCCCGAGCACGGCCCCGGGCGGGACCGACAGGTAGAACAGGCGGTTCCCGTGCGTCCCGCCCCCCTGCTCGATTCGATGGAGTTCCGACTTGAGCAGGTCGAAGGTCAGTGGGTTCTCGAAGTTCCCGCCCAGGTAGGTCACCCGCTCGGCGAAGCGCGCGAACGTCTCCGGGTCGAACAGCGGACCGGCGTGGGTCCGGATCGCCTGCTCGAGACCGGCCGCGACCGCCTCCCGCCCTCCCGTTTCGCGGGCCAGCCCCAGGATCCGGGTCGCCTCGGGCAGCAGCCCCTGCCGGAACAGGTAGTAGAGGGAAGGCAGGAGCTTGCGCTTCGACAGGTCGCCGCTCGCGCCGAAGATGACGATCGTGCAGGGGTCGGGGGTCACGGCACCGCGCCCCGTGAGCGGGACGGGGGCGATGCTCGTCTCGGTCGTGTCGGGCGCCACGGGGCGGGACCTCCGGGGCCGAGGGCTTTTGACGGCCGCGGCCGGCGGGGATTATCCTCCGCTTTCTGAATTCGGCGCCGTAGCCAAGTGGTAAGGCGAGGGTCTGCAAAACCCTTATTCGTCGGTTCGATTCCGACCGGCGCCTCCAGCTTCCTTCCTCAGTCCTCCCACCGCAGCAACAGGGACCGCACGAATCGCGGGTCCGGCGCCTCGCCGGGCGGCAGCTCGCTCAGTTCGTCCGCCAGCCGCCGCGCCAGGTGAGCCGCGGCCGGCTCCAGCCCCAGTTCCGCCGCGATCGCGAACAGCCGCGGTGCGGGGCGGCGCGGGTCCTCCCCCTCGAGCAGCCGATCCAGCGCGCGGCGCGCCTCGCCCGGGCCGAGCGGCGCCGGGCGGGGCGGCCCGCCCAGCGCGGCGCGCGCGATCGCGGTCAGCGCCACCGCCGGCCAGTCGAGATCGAGCGGGCCGCCGCGCGCCGCCGGGAGCGGGTCGAGCTCGGGCCAGCGCCCGTCGGCGCCGACGCCGAGGCGCTGCTCGACGAACGAGCCGAGCGCCTCGATCGCGTCCAGCGCCTCGTCCGCCGCCGCGAGGTCGTCGGGGTGTCGGAAGGGGCGCGGCGCGATGCCGGGGGCACCGAAGGCCGGGCGCGGCAGCAGCAGGGCGTTCAGCATCTCCTCGCTCCCGGGATCGAGCCGCTCGCGTCCGCCCGCGACGCGCGCCAGCCAGCCCGC
>CAYZDB010000412.1:0-2495 GCA_964476985.1 uncultured Acidobacteriota bacterium
GTGCGGCCCGGGGGCCGCGCACGCCGCCGGGTCCCGGGGCAGGCCTCCCGCTTGCCCGCGCGCAGGCGTCCGACTAGCATGACCCGTCCGTAAGTCCGGTTGTCGTTCCCCGCATTCCAAGGTCCTCCGGCCGCCCGTCGGCCCGGTGAGGGAGGAGTTCCCTTGAACGTCCACGAGTACCAGGCCAAGGAGATCCTCGCGCGCTACGGCGTCCCCGTCGCGGGCGGCGGGGTCGCCAGTTCGGCCGAAGAGGCCCGCCGGATCGCCGAGAAGATCGGCGGGCCGGTCGTCGTCAAGGCGCAGATCCACGCCGGCGGTCGCGGCAAGGGGGGCGGGATCAAGCTCGCCAAGGACGCCGCCGAGGCCGAGGCGCACGCCCGAGCGATCGTCGGGATGACCCTGGTCAGCCCCCAGACCGGGCCCAAGGGCCGGCTGGTGCGCAAGGTCTACGTCACCGCGGCGAGCGAGATCGCGCACGAGTACTACCTGGGCCTGCTGGTCGACCGCGCCAAGGCCCGGCTGACGATCATGGCCTCGGCGGAAGGCGGCGTGGAGATCGAGAAGGTCGCGGCCGAGACGCCGGAGAAGATCATCCGGGCCGACATCTTCCCGTCGGCCGGCTTCTCGCCCTACGTCGCCCGACGCGTCGGGCGCGGGATCGGGCTGGGCCCCGACCAGGTCAAGCAGTTCGTCGCGCTGCTCGCGGGCTGCGTGCGCTGCTTCACCGAGATGGACTGCTCGCTGGTCGAGATCAACCCGCTGATCCTGACGCCGGAGGGCAAGCTCTTCGCGCTCGACGCCAAGGTCAACTTCGACGACAACGCGCTCTTCCGCCACCCCGACGTGAGGGAGATGCGCGACATCCACGAGGAGGATCCGCTCGAGGTCGAGGCCAGCAAGAGCGACCTCAACTACATCAAGCTCGAGGGCGGACAGGTCGGCTGCATGGTCAACGGCGCGGGCCTGGCGATGTCGACGATGGACATCATCCAGCTCGCCGGCGGCAAGCCCGCCAACTTCCTCGATGTCGGCGGCGGCGCCAGCCGCGAGACGGTCTCCAACGCGTTCGGGATCCTGATGCGCGACGAGGACGTCAAGGCGGTGCTGGTCAACATCTTCGGGGGGATCGTGCGCTGCGATCGCGTGGCCGAGGGGATCATCGCGGCGGCCAAGGAGGTCCACATCGGCGTGCCGCTCGTGGTCCGGCTGCAGGGGACCAACGCCCGAGAGGCCCGCCAGCTGCTCGAGGCGTCCGGGTTGAAGCTGTCGGTGGCCGAGACGCTGGACGAAGCCGCGCGCAAGGTCGTGGCGGCGGTGGGAGGTGCGGCATGAGCATCCTCGTCGATGCGGCCACGCGGGTCGTCGTGCAGGGAATGACGGGCGGCGAGGGGTCGTTCCACACCAGGCAGATGGTCGAGGCGGGTACGCGCGTGGTGGCGGGCGTGACCCCGGGCAAGGGTGGATCGAAGCACGAGGGGATCCCGGTCTTCGACACGGTGGCGGAGGCGGTGAAGGCGACCGGCGCGAACGCGTCGGCGATCTTCGTTCCGCAGGCCTTCGCGGCCGACGCGATCCTCGAGTCGGTCGACGCCGGGGTGCCGCTGGTGGTGGCGATCACCGAAGGGATCCCGGTGCTCGACATGCTGCGCGTCAAGAATGCGATCGGCGAGTCGGGGCGCACGCGGCTGATCGGGCCGAACTGCCCCGGGATCATCACGCCGGGCCGCTGCAAGATCGGGATCATGCCGGCGTCGATCTTCGCCCCCGGCACGGTCGGCGTGCTGTCCCGGTCGGGGACCCTGACCTACGAGGCCGTCGACCAGCTGACCAAGATCGGCCTCGGCCAGAGCACCGCGATCGGCATCGGCGGCGACCCGATCATCGGCTCGCCCTTCACCTCGCTGCTCCCGCTGTACGAGGCTGACGTCCAGACCGAGGCGCTGGTCCTGATCGGCGAGATCGGCGGCTCGGCGGAGGAAGAAGCCGCGGCCTGGATCCAGGCCCACATGACCAAGCCGGTGGTGGCCTTCATCGCCGGCGCGACGGCCCCTCCCGGCCGCCGGATGGGACACGCCGGCGCGATCATCAGCGGCGGCAAGGGCACGGCCGCGGAGAAGAAGGCGGCGCTTCGCGCGGCCGGGATCGCGGTCGTCGATTCGCCGGCCGAGATCGGCGTCACCGTCGCCCGCCTGCTGGGCCGCGCCTGACGGACACGGTGCCGGGAGTCCGCCGACGCGGCTCCCGGCCCCCCGTTCCCAAGCGACTTCGGATCCTCGAGGATCCTCGACCGGGTCGCCGCGCTCGAGAGCGCTTCGCGGCCCGAAGACGAAAGGGAAGAACGAGATGGCCATCGAGAGAACGCTCGCGATCGTCAAGCCCGACGCCACGCGCAAGGGAGTCGTCGGCGAGGCGATCCGCGCCGCCGAGGAGGCGGGACTGACCCCGATCGCGATCCGGCGTATCCACCTGACGCGGGCCCAGGCGGAGGGGTTCTA
>CAYZDB010000413.1:0-2487 GCA_964476985.1 uncultured Acidobacteriota bacterium
TCGCGCTCCAGGAAGGCCGGCTCGAGCGCCAGCGGGGCCCGCGCGATCAGCACCGGCCCGCGCGCGCGGCCCAGCACGTTGAGCAGCAGCAGCGGGTCGGTCGCGACGACGGGCGGCGGCTCGGGGGCCCCGACGATCGCGCCGCGCACGCCGCCGATCGTGCCCCGCGTGCTGGCCATGTAGTCCACCTCGAGCACCTCCGCCTCGGGGTCGCGGAGCGCCTTCAGGCCGGGGGAGACCTCCAGCCGGCAGCGGGGCCGGCGTCCCGGCTCGACCAGCGCCGCGCCGCGCAGCCCCCACGCCGCCCACGCCTCCTCGAGCTGCCCGAGCAGCGCCGCCTCGCCCGCCAGGGCGCGCGCGCGCAGCTCGCCCGCGGCGTCCCCCAGCGCCCGCAGCGCGAAGCGCACCGCGCCCCCCCGCTCGCACGGCAGGCCGGCCAGCACGACCTGCACCGGCGGGAAGAGCCCCATGGACCGGGCCATCTCGTCGATCATGCCCACGCGGCCTCCTCGCCCCGGGGAGCCGAGGCCTCTCCGGCCGCCGGAGCGGCCCCGGAGCCGTCGTCGGACGCGGCCCCGGCCTCGACCTCTCCCGCCGCCTCGAACAGCGCCAGGTCGGCCCGGAAGGCCTCCAGGGCCGGGCGCCAGTCCTCGAGCGCCCAGACCTCCGGGAACCCCGCGCGCAGGAAGTTCGACTCCAGCCGCGGGAGCGGCTCCCCGCGCTTCCGCGCCGCCGCCAGGTGCTGGTGGATCTCGCGCCAGCGCTCGGTGGCGGGGCCGGGGCCGATCGACAGGTAGCGCGCGGGCGGGCGCAGCACGCGCCCGGCCCGCTCGCCCAGCGGCTCCCACGCCGCCGGCGCCAGGTCGCGCCGCGTGCGGAAGCGCAGGAAGAGCGCCGTGGCCAGGCCCAGCCGCCGCGCCTCGGAGCCGACCGCCGCCAGCGCCTGCGTCACCAGCCGCGAGAGGGCGTCGTCGGAGAGCCCCAGCCGGTCGCCCAGCGCGACGCGCCGGACGGGGTCGCGCTCCTCGAGCACGCGGCGCCACAGGTCGTCCGCCACCAGGCCCGAGAGCTTCCACGCCTGGCGGTGCGCGGCGTGGAGCGTCCCGGCGGCCGGCGGGACCTCGGCCGCGGTCTGCGGCAGGCCGCTCTGCAGCGCGAGCCGCGCGCTCTCCTCCAGCGCGGCCTCCGTTCCCTCCAGCACCAGCCGCGCCGCGTGCACGGCGATGACGCCGTCGGCCAGCATCCGCGCGCGGCGCGGCGAGAGCGGCAGGCCCGCGGTCTCGAGCTGCGCCGCGAGCTGGACGACGTAGTCCGGCAGCCGGGGCATCGGCCGGCGCCGCAGCCGGCGCAGCGCGGCGCGCACGGCCTCGACCAGCGCGGGGAGCGGGCGGGGCCGCGGCCGGCGCCCCGGGGGGGCGTCCGGGCCGGCGCCCGCCACCAGCCGGAGCCGCTCGGGGAGCGACAGCTCGTCCCAGGTCGGGACGCGGACGACGAAGGGGAAGCGGTCGGCCAGCGCGGGGTCGAGCGGCTCGGCCCCCAGGTAGGCCGGGGACCCGGCGGCGGCGGACTCGGCGTCGTCGGGGGCCGGGGGGTTCATCGCCGCCCAGCGGTGCGTCAGGCGCGGGAGGTCCACCCCCGCCACGCGCCGCTCGTGGACGATCGGGAAGAGCTTGTTCTGCAGCTCCGGCCGGCAGCGCGACAGCTCGTCGAGGAAGACGAAGCCGGCGTCCCAGATCGCGCCCGGCGAGGCCACGAAGCGCAGCGCGCTCCCGGCCTCGTCCGGCAGCGGGATCCCGACCAGGTCGTCGTAGTTGAGGAGCGAGGCGTTGTAGTGCCGGAAGGGGAGCCCCAGCGCCCCGGCCACGCGCTCGACCAGCAGCGACTTCCCGGTCCCGTGCGGGCCGACCAGGAGCAGGGGCGCCTCGCCCGCCAGCGCGGCCAGGAGCACGGGCTCCAGCCGCCGCCAGCCGACGAGCCCGAGGTGTTCGGTGAAGCCGAGGTGCGTGCGCGATCCCGCCATGTCCGATCCCTCCTCGAGGGCGGACCCCGTCGGGCGGCCGGGCCGCGGGACGCTGCGGGCGCCGGTGGGCGCCCCCGAAACGAAAAGACCCGTGCCGCACCAGGCACGGGTCCTCGTCCGGACACTTGGTTGCCCGGGGCTATCGCCCGGACCGCATCCCCGCGTCCCGCGGGAAGGCACCTTGGGTGTCCGCCCAGGTTGCCGGGCCCCGGCTCGAGGCCGGGGCCACTCCTGATGCATGTAGGGAATATACCGCCGAAGGAAAACTGCGGTACGGATTGAGGGGCCGGATAGCGTGCCCCCCCTTGACCATAATCCTATGCCACGCGGAACGAGGAAAGCGGTTCGATGAACCTCGCGGGAATTTGGTGCTCCAATCGCCAGACAATGCTCATTGGCCGAGAACCGTGGTGACGAACGTAGGAAGCAGGGCCAAGAAACAAGAACGGGGCAGCAGTCCCGAGGTC
>CAYZDB010000414.1:0-2485 GCA_964476985.1 uncultured Acidobacteriota bacterium
ACGCGGCCGAGCTGGCCGAGCGCCGCGGGGCGCTGGAGCCGCTGCTGCCGGCGGCGGTTTGACACGAGCTCAAGGCCGGGCCGGGAGCGGCGCGCGCCCCCCCCCGGTGCTAACCTCCCCGCTTGCGTGACCCCGCCGACCTCCCTCGAGCCGGCCGGCAGAGCGGGAGGCGCGGTGTACCGCTTCTCGGAAATCCTCCATCTCCCCGTGCTCACCGCGGAGGGCCGCCGCGCCGGGCGGGTGGACGACCTGTTCGCCGACACGCAGGACGGGAACGTCGTCCGGCTCCTGATCCGGACACGCGAAGGCCGCGTCGAGCTCGCCTGGAACCAGGTCGAGTCGATCTCGACCGACGCGCGCGCGGTTCGCCTCGCGCCGGATGCGGCGCCCACTCCGATCGCCGAGCGGGGCGGCAACGGCGAGACGCTCTCGCTGCGCCGCGAGATCCTCGACCGCCAGATCATCGACGTCCACGGACGGAAAGTGGTCCGGGTCAACGACATCCTGCTCGAGACGGTGGGGGACGCGCTGAAGCTCCGTCGCGTGGAAACGGGCCTGGCCGGCGCCGTGCGGCGCCTGGTCTCGGGGCTGCTCCGGCCGCGCACGGTGCGCAGCGTGGCCGCGAGCCTCGCCGAGCAGGGGATCTCCTGGGACTACGTGGGCCTGGTCGATCCCCGCTCCGCGCGGATCCAGCTCAAGGTGCACCAGCAGCTGGCGCGGATGCACCCGGCGGACCTCGCCGACATCATCGAGGATCTTGGGCGCGTCGAGCGCCAGACGATCGTCACCGCGCTCGACACCGAGACCGCCGCGCAGGCGCTCTCGGAGGTGGAACCCGCCGTGCAGTCGGCGGTCGTCGAGGAGATCCACCCCGAGCAGGCGGCCGACATTCTCGACGAGATGCCGCCCGACGAGGCGGCGGACATCCTTGGCGACATCGGCGAGGCGCAGTCGCGTGCCGTGCTCGACGCGATGGAGCGCGAGGGAGCCGACGACGTCCGCGAGCTGCTGGAGTTCGACGAGGACTCGGCGGGCGGCCTCATGACGACCCAGTTCTTCGCCGCCGGACCCGACTGGACGGTGGGCCAGACGCTCGCAGCGCTGCGCGACGTCGAACCGGACCTCGTCGACGAGCTCGACGAGATCCCGCTGGTCGCCGAGGACGGACAGCTGCGCGGCATCGTGCCCCTGGTCCGTCTCGTCCGGGTGGCGCCCGACACGCCGCTCGCCGACGTCTGCCGGCGCGAGACCCGCGCGGTCCGTCCCGACGAGTCGTTCGAGGAAGTCGTCGAGCGGTTCGAGAAGTACAACCTGCGCGCGCTCGCCGTCGTCGACGACGGGGGTGCCCTCGCCGGCCTGATCAGCGTCGAGGACGTGCTCAGCCGGCTCGCCACGGGATCCTAGGCCGTGCGCGGACGGTCCCCCATGCGTTGGCTCTGGATCCAGTTCGCCGCCCTCGTCGCGGTGCTCGGGCCGGGCGTCATCACCAGCAACGTCGACAACGACTCCGGCGGCATCTACACCTACTCGGTCGCCGGAGCCCAGTACGGCTACACCCTGCTGCGGGTGCTCGTCCCGGTGACGATCGCCCTGGTGGTCGTGCAGGAGATGTCGGCCCGCATGGGCACGGTGACCGGCAAGGGGCTGGCTGATCTCATCCGCGAGCATTTCGGGCTGCGAACCACCTTCCTGATCATGATGGCGGTGCTGTTCACGAACTTCGGCAACACGGTCGCAGAGTTCGCCGGCGTGGCGTCAAGCTCCGAGCTCTTCGGCGTGAGCCGTTACATCTCGGTCCCGATCGGGGCGGCGTTCGTGTGGTGGCTGGTCGTATTCGGGAACTACGCGTCGGTGGAGAAGGTCTTTCCTATCGCCTGCCTCGTGTACCTCGCCTACCCGATCTCGGGGTTGCTCGCCAAGCCCGACTGGTCGCTGGTCGCGTCGGGCGTACTCGAGCCACGCATGAGCCTCGACCTGTCGACGGTCGCGCTGGTCGTCGGCATCGTGGGCACCACGATCGCGCCCTGGATGCAGTTCTATCTCCAGTCGTCGGTGGTCGAGAAGGAGACCAAGGTCTCCGAGTACGGTCGCCTGCGGCTGGACGTCTTCCTCGGATCGATCATGGCCGTCGTCGTGGCCGCGTTCATCGTCATCGCCTGCGCAGCCACGCTGAACGTCGCGGGGCTGACGCAGATCCGGGACGGGGCCGATGCGGCACGCGCGCTCGAACCGCTGGCCGGGCGCTACGCCGGGATCCTGTTCTCGATCGGCCTCGCCAACGCCTCGCTGTTCGCGGCGTCGATCCTCCCGCTCGCCACGGCGTACAGCGTGTGCGAGGGCCTCGGCCTGGAGGCGGGCGTGAACCGCCGGTTCTCCGAGGCGCCGGAGTTCTACTGGCTCTACACCGCGCTGATCGTGGGCGGTGCGGGGACGATCCTGCTGCCCGGCGTGCCGCTGCTGCGGATCATCCTGGTCTCGCAGGTGA
>CAYZDB010000415.1:0-2470 GCA_964476985.1 uncultured Acidobacteriota bacterium
CCGCCGGCGCCGCCCCCAGCGCGAGCGCTGCGCCCAGCGCGGCCGCCCGGAGCCGCCTCACGCGCTTTCCTCGGCGCGCCGCGCGCGCTCGGCGTCGAGCCACGCGGCCATGTCGGCCGGCAGCGGCGCCGTGATCTCGATCCGCTCGCCCGGCTGGCGCGGGTGCGGCAGCGACAGCGTCGCGCTGTGCAGCATCAGCCGCGCGGCGCCGACGCGCGCCAGCAGCTCCTCGTCGAGCCGGCCCAGCTTCAGGTAGCGCCGGTAGGCGCGGTCGTCGAGCACGTAGAGCTTGTCGCCGACGATCGGGTGCCCGGCCGCGGCGAGGTGGGCGCGGATCTGGTGCCGCCGCCCCGTCTTCGGGAAGGCGCGCACCAGCGAGACCCGCGCCATCCGCTCGAGGACCTCGATCTCGGTCAGCGACTCGCGCGCGTCGCGCCCCCCGGGAAGCTGCCGGAAGACGAAGCTGTCGCGCGAGTGGTAGCCCAGCGGGAGATCGACCGCGAAGCGGTCCTCGGCCGGCCGCCCGAAGACGATCGCCAGGTAAGACTTCTCGACCTTGCCGCGCTGGAACGCGGTCTGCGCGCGGCGCGCCGCCCAGGTGTGGCGCCCCAGCAGGAGCACGCCCGAGGTTTCGGCGTCGAGCCGGTGCGCCAGCGTCAGCTCGGGGGCGTCCATCTGCCGCCGGAGCAGCGTGATCACCGTGTTGCGCAGGTGGGAGTGGGTCGGGTGAACGACCACGCCGGGGGGCTTGTCGATCGCCAGCAGGTCGCCGTCGTCGTAGAGCACGGCCGGGTCGAACTCGATCGCCTCCTCGTTGACGTCGGGATCGTCGACCCAGACCTCGCCGTTCTCGCGGACCGGGGTCGAGGCCTTGACCGGCGCCTCCCAGGAGAGTCGGACCCGCTCGTCGATCGCCTTCTGGATCCGGTTCCGGGAGAGCTTGGGGATCATCCGCTGGAGGAATTGGTCCAGCCGGTACCCGGCGTAGGCCGGGCCGACCCGGAAACGGGCGGCGGAACGCGGAGCATCCCCGGTCACGGCGGGGAGTCTAGCCCGGAACTCCCGGAGAACCCGCGGCGGCGGCGGGACCCGCCCCCGCCCCGTATAATCGCCGGATGCTTCGGATCCGAGCCAAAGTGTTGATCGCGCTGGCCCTAGTGGCCCTGATGGGGGGGGCCGCGGCGCTGGCCCAGTACGGCCAGAGGGCGCTCGTCGCCCCCGGCGAGACCGTTCCGGCCCAACTCCTTGCCACCCAAGGGGGGGCGGCCGGGCAGGAGCTGGCCGGGTTCGTGGGTCGGCGGCCCGTCTTCCTCGTCTACTGGCGCCCCAAGGACCCCGTGTCCGAGGCCAACCTGGCCTCCGCGGCCGAGATCCAGCAGGCCGCGGCTCCCGGCGCGGCGTTCTTCCCGGTCGCCGTCCTGGCCGCCTCGCAGTCCCCGAACGACGTCGCGGCCCGCCTGGCGGCGCTGGGCCTGGCGAGTGTCCCGCCCCGGCTGGACGGATCGGGCCAGCTCGCGACGATCCTCGGGATCCGGTCCGCGCCGGCCTTCGCGCTGATCGACGCGGGCGGGGTGCTCCGGCTGGCGGGCGGATCGGACCTGACCCAGACCGGACCCAACGGGGTTTCGATCGCCGAGGCGGTTGCCCTCGCCGGCCGCGGGGCGCCGGTCCCGACGCTCGGTGTGCTCCAGCCCCAGCCGGTCTACCGGTTGATCGGCAAGCCGCTGCCGGACGCCGCGGTCACCGAACTGGACGGCCGGACCTGGCGCAAGCTCAGCGCCTACGCGGTGAAGGGAAAGCGCCTCGTCGTGTTCACCTGGCTCCCGACCTGCCCCCACTGCAAGACCGAGCTGCCGCGGCTTCGCGACTGGTACCTCAAGAACCGGCCGGCCGATCTCGCGATTCTCGACATCGCCCGCGCGGAGTCCCCCGCGCTGCAGGAAGACGCGCGTAAGATCATCGCCGAGTACCCTTGGACCCACCTTCTCGATGTCGATCGCTCCGCGCTGCGGTCGCTGATGGTGACGGAGACGCCGAGCATCTACCTCGTCGGCGCCGACGGGACGATCCAGGGGATCCAGGTCGGCGGCCCGGTCAACTGGGACGCGTGGCTCGGCGGCGGCAAGCAGGCGGCAAGCGGCGCGCGGTAGCCCGCGCCCCGATTCGAGGCAGTCATGGTCACCACGAAGAAGACCGCGAAGAAGGCGGCGGCGAAGCCGGCCGCCGCCCGGACCGCCCCTGCCGCGGCGCAGAAGGGGACCTCCCCGAAGAAGGCGCTCGCGGCGAAGAAGGCACCCGCCGCGAAGCAGGCATCAACGGCCAAGCAGGCCCCCGCCGTGAAGAAGGCGGCTTCCGCGAAGAAGATGGTCGCGGTGAAGAAGGCTGCGGCGGTGAAGAAGGCGGTTGTGGTGAAGAAAGCGGTCGCGGTGAAGAAGGCGGTTGCGGTGAAGAAGGCGGTCGCGGTGAAGAA
>CAYZDB010000416.1:0-2451 GCA_964476985.1 uncultured Acidobacteriota bacterium
GGGGCGGTCCGGCTGGCCCTGTCGTCGGGCGACGGCGAGGTGCGCGGCGCGGCCGGCCCGGTCGACCTGCAGAGCAGCTTCGGCGACCTGACGGTGGCCGACGTCGCCGGCGAGCTGCGGGTCCAGGCCAGCAGCGGCGACATCGAGGCGGCCCGGGTCCGCGGCGCGGTCGACATCGGCGCGAGCTACGGGGACATCCGGCTCACCGACCTCGGCGCCGGGCTGCGCCTCGTCGCGGGGAGCGGGGACGTGACGGTCCAGCGGGTGGCGGGGCCGGTCGACGCGTCGGTGGAGTACGGCGATACCGAGCTGTCGGGGCTGGGCGGCGGGCTGCGCTTCAACGGGTCGTCGGGGAGCCTCTCGCTGAGCCAGGTCCAGGGGCCGGCCGAGATCCGCAACACCTACGGGGACGTCGAGGTCGCGGGGGCCGGGGGAGAGGTCAAGGTGGTCTCCGGCTCGGGCGGCGTCGCGGTCCGGGACGCCCGCGCCGGCGTCCGGATCGAGTCGAACTACGGCGACGTCGAGATCGAGCGATCGGGCGGCCCGGTCGTGGTCCAGGCCGGTTCCGGCGGCGTGACCGTGACGGCGGCCGCGGGCAGCGTGGAGGTCCGCGCGACCCACAGCCCGGTCCGGATCGGGCGGGCCGGGGGGGCGGTGACGGTGATCAGCTCGAGCGGCCCGATCGACCTCACCGAGATCGCCGGTCCGCTGAAGGTCGATGCCTCGGGCGGTCCGGTCAGCGTCGAGGGGCTGCGCGGCGCGAGCGAGATCCGCTCGACCGGCGGCCCGGTGGAACTGGGCGGACTCTCGGGCGGCGCGCTGAGCGCCAGCCACACGGTCTCGTCCGGGGGGGGCGACGTGGACATCGCCTGGCCGGCCGGGGCAGGGCTGGCCTGGAGGCTCGAGTCGTTCGGCGGCGAGGTCACCGTCCTCCGGCCCGGCCAGGCGCCGCTCGAGGGGGCGACCCAGGGGGCCCGGGTGTTCCTCGAGGGCCGGTGGAAGGACGGGGGCGGCCGGGTCGAGGTCGCGGCGCGCGGCGCCGACGTGGCCCTGGAACTTCGCTGACCGAGGGTCTATTCCGGGAGGGTGGGGGGCCCGCGGGCCCGCGGCCCGAATCCCTTCTTGACATCGCCGGTCTTTCCCTCTAGCATCCGCGCTTTGTGTCGCCCCGTTCCCTTGCGGACGGGGCGAATCCGGCGACGAACGGCTGGGCCCGGTGCGCACTCCGGTGCGTTCCCTCCGGTCCAGTACGCGTCGGAGAAGAGAGTCCGGCCCGCAGCCGACCCTCGAGACGGGGCCCCACCGAAACCCCGTGTGAGGAGCTGCACCGAGCGGCCGGCTCGACGGCCAGAAACCGGGGCCGCGTGCCCCGGCGGGTCGTGGAACGCGGGAACAGAACCCTGCCGCCCGTACGCGACAGGACGCGTGATGCGTCCGTGCGCGGAACCCGGCAGGCGATGGAGACGGGACAGGTGCCCACGATCAGCCAGCTCGTCCGCAAGGCGCGGAAGGCGGTCAAGACCAAGACCAGCAGCCCCGCGCTGCAGTCGTCGCCGCAGCGCCGCGGCGTGTGCACGCGCGTGTACACGACGACGCCCAAGAAGCCGAACTCCGCGCTGCGCAAGGTGGCGCGCGTGCGGCTCACGAACGGGATCGAGGTCACCGCCTACATCCCGGGCGTCGGGCACAACCTGCAGGAGCACTCGATCGTGCTGATCCGCGGGGGCCGCGTGAAGGACCTGCCCGGCGTCCGCTACCACATCATCCGCGGAACGCTCGACACGGCCGGGGTGGACGGTCGTCGCCAGGGTCGTTCCAAGTACGGCGCCAAGCGCCCGAAGAGCTGACGGGAGACGTCGCGATGCCGAGACGTCGTGAAGTGCCGGAGAGGCCGTCCCCGCCCGACCCGATCTACGGGTCGCCGGTGGTGACGAAGTTCATCAACTCGATCATGAAGGACGGCAAGCGTACGACCGCCGAGCGGATCTTCTACGAGGCCATGGAGAAGATCCAGCTGAAGACGAGCGACGACCCGATGAAGGTCTTCCGCCGGGCGATCGACAACGTCAAGCCGGTGATGGAGGTCAAGTCGCGCCGCGTCGGCGGGTCCAACTACCAGGTCCCGATCGAGGTCGCGCCGAAGCGCCGCACCTCGCTGGCCTTCCGCTGGATTCTCCAGTACGCGAAGGCCCGGCCGGAGCGGACGATGATCGACAAGCTGGCGGCCGAGCTGATGGACGCGGCGGCCGAGCGCGGCGGCGCGATCAAGAAGCGCGAAGACGTCCACAAGATGGCCGAGGCGAACAAGGCGTTCGCCCACTACCGCTGGTGACATGACGCGGACGGCCCAGGCCGTCCCCCCGCCGGCCGCACCCGGCGCGTAACGGAGAAAGAGCGATGGCCAAGGAGAAGTTCGAGCGCACGAAGCCGCACGTGAACGTGGGCACGATC
>CAYZDB010000417.1:0-2450 GCA_964476985.1 uncultured Acidobacteriota bacterium
GACTGCACCCCCGCGGACGACCTGTGCGACGGCTCCTCCACCGACTGCGACGGCTCGGTCGACGAGGAGACGGGGCCGCGCTTCGTCGCCCCGACCGGCAGCGACGCCGGGAACCTCTGCACCGTGCAGGCCGCGCCGTGCGCGACGATCGGGCGCGCGATCGCCGCCGCCTGCGCCGGCGAGACGGTCAACGTCGCGGAGGGGACCTACACCGAGGACGTCACGATCGACAAGCCGCTGGTCGTGGACGCCAGCGGGATCGCGCCCAACACGCAGCTCAGCGGCAGCAACACGCGCGACGTGCTGCGCATCCTCTCCCCGGGCGTCACCTGGGACGGCGTCGAGGTCAGCGGCGCGCCGGGCTTCGCCTGCGTGCGGATCGGCGACGCGGCCCACCCCGGGCTGCGCGACGTCTTCGTCCAGAACATGGCGGCCTACGGATGCCGCCAGGGGATCCTGCTCGACAGCACCGGCGTCCCGGTGGGCGAGGGGCAGTGGAACCGGCTGCTCGCGGTCGACCTGCGCGACGCGGTCGCCAGCGCGGCGCCCGACAGCGGCGTCGGGCTGCTGGCCGTGAACGGCAACGGCAAGCTCGAGGTCAAGGTCAGCCTGGTCCGCAACAACGCGGGGAGCGGCGTCCGGTTCAAGGACCCCGGCCCGGGCGGCGAGAACCGCACGATCGTCTTCGCCGGCGACTTCGTGCAGGGGAACGGCTTCGAGCCGATCGCCGACGGGCGCGCCGGGATCGAGATCGCGGGCGCCAGCGACGTGCGCTTCGAGGGGAACGAGGTCAGCCTTCACACCGGATCCGGGAGCGGCGACGACGGCCGCGGGATCGTGCTGACCGACGTCGCGAGCGGGACCTTCTACTGCAACCGGATCCGGCAGAACGACACCGGCCTGAACGCCCGCGGCAGCACCGGGCTGGCGTTCCTGGTGGAACAGAGCCGGTTCCTCAACCACGGCTTCGCCGGCGTGCTGGCCGAAGCGCCCGCGCTGCTGACGATCGGCCGGTCGATCCTGCAGGGGAACGCGACCGGCCTCGAGAACCGCGGCGGAACGGTCGCGGTCGCCGCCCGCGAGAACTGGTGGGGCGCGGCCAGCGGACCGGCCCCCGGGGGAACGGGGGACGCCGTCGTCGGCCTGGCCGACACCGTCGGCTTCATCGCCCGCGCCACCGCGCCGTGGCTGGCCCGCCGGCCCGCCGACTCGGGCTGGGACTCCTCGCCCGACCTCTGCTTCCAGCGGCTGCAGACGGCGCTCGACGCCGCCGCGGACGGCGACCTGGTGCTCGCCGGGCCCGGAACCTACTTCGAGCACCTCACGCTGACCCGGCGCGTCGACGTCGACGGCACGGCCGCGCCCGCCGGTTGCCCGCTGACCGTCGTCGACGCGACCCAGGACCCGGGCCAGCACCTGCCCGGGATGCGCGTGTCGGGGGTGAACGGGCTGTCGCTGAAGAACCTCGCGATCCGCTCGGCGGGCGAGGGGAACCCCTGCGGCGCCGCGACCGGCGACGAGATCGGGCTCGACCTGGTGAACGTCTCGAACGCGGCCGTGACCAACCTCTGCCTCTCCGAGAACGGCGTGACGGAGCTGCGGCTCTACGGCAACTCCGACGGCAACACCTTCACGAACCTGGCGATCGACGGGATGATCCGCGACTTCGCAGGCGAGGACGCCTGCGGCCACCGCTCGCGCGAGGGGATCCTGGTCGACGGCGGCCCGGCCTGCGAGGGGGGCCCCGGGGCCTTCGCCGAGGGGAACGCCTTCCGCGGCGGCTCGATCGCGAACGTCGTGCGCGGCGCGGCGTTGAAGCTGGCGCGCTCGACCGAGCTGAGCGGCCTCACGATCGACGCGACCCCCGCCCCGCTCTGGGGCACCGGCAACGCCTACGGCGTGCTGGTCGGCCTGGCCGAGGACACGCTCGTCGAGGCCTGCACGCTGGCCGGCGCGCTGGCGACCGACCAGGTCCGGATCGAGGGGCGCGACGCCGCGTCGTGCGTCACCGAGCTGACCGACAGTGCCCGCACCACGGTCTCCAACAGCACCCTCCGCCGCGCGACGCAGGCCGGGATCCACTTCCACCGCGCGGCTGGCGACCCCGGCGCGCCGGTGCTGAGCCGGCTGCGCTGCAACGAGATCACCCAGAACGTGTTCGGCGTGCTGTCCGACGCGGCCGGGATCGCGCCGGCGAGCGACAACGCGCTCACCCTGAACAACGTCCGCGGCAACCAGACCAACGGCGTGCGCAACAACGACACCCCCACGCTCGACGCGCTGGGCAACTTCTGGGGCGCCGCGAACGGGCCGAGCGGCGCCGGCCCCGGCAGCGGCGACTCGGTCTCCGGATCGGTCGCCTTCTCGCCCTGGCTGACCTCTTCCGTCTTCAACGACTTCGACGGCGACACCTACTCGGAGTGCAGCGGCGACTGCAACGACACGGTCGC
>CAYZDB010000418.1:0-2448 GCA_964476985.1 uncultured Acidobacteriota bacterium
TCGAGGCGGCGTCGCTCGTCGCGCGGCGGGCGGGGCTCGCGCGGAGGGCGCTCCGCGGGACGCGGCGGGGCGGCGCGCCCGCGCGCGACCGCGTCGAGCAGGGCGCGCGCGTAGCGCTGGGCCACGCGCGCCGGCACCCCGGCCGCCGCCAGGTCGGGCGGCGCCGAGGCGGGCTGCCGCGCCAGGGCCAGCAGCGGCTCGGGGGCGACGACGTGGATCGCGGGGACGCCGCGCTGCGCGGCCTCGCTCTCGCGCCAGAACAGCAGCTCAGCCAGCGTGGCGCGCTGGCCGGGCGAGAGGGCCAGCGCCCCCTTGGCGCGCAGCAGCAGCTGCCCCGCGTCGGGGAGCGTCGGCTCGCCCGGCTCGACCTCCTCCAGCTTCCGGCACTCCTCGTCGAGCCAGCCGCCGCGGCCGAGCCGCTCCAGGCGCGAGCCCAGCGCGTCGCGCATCGCGAACAGGACGCGCACGTCCTCGCGCGCGTACTCGAGCGCTGCCGCCGGCAGCGGGCGGCGCGACCAGTCCGTGCGTTGCGCGCGCTTGTCGAGCGCGGCCCCGGCGAGCGACGCGGCCAGCGCCGCGAGCCCGGTCTGCGGCTCCCCCGCGAGCTGCGCCGCGCGCTGGGTGTCCCAGAGCCCGCGCAGGGCGATCCCCGCGTCGCGCTTGAGCAGCCGGAGGTCGTAGTCGGCCCCGTGCACGATCGTCTCGAGCGCCGGGTCCTCGAGCGGGGCCCGGAGCGGGCCGAGCCGGCCTTCGAGCGCGAGCGGGTCGACGATCGCCGTCGCGACCCCGGAGGGTTCCTCCCACGCCAGCTGGACCAGGCAGAGCCGCGGACGGTAGGCGGTGAACCCGTCGGCCTCGGTGTCCAGCGCCAGCCGCGGGGCGCGGACGAGCCGCTCGACGAGCACGTGCAGCGCGGCCGGCCCGTCGATCCAGCCCGCGCCCCCCGGTCCGGCGCCCGCGCCGCCTTCGCTTGCCCCCCCGGCTCCAGTCACTTAGTGTCTCCTCCCTCCGAAGGGACCACATGAACCAGAAGGACAAGCCGCCCGTCAAGGCCTACCGCAACCTGGACTTCCTCAACAGCGCCGACGCGCGGGTGATCCGGCTGCTGGCCGAGTACCTCGAGCCGGCCCACCGCTTCGAGCGCTTCAATGTCGAGGACACGATCGTCTTCTTCGGCTCCGCGCGCGCGCTGCCCGACGACCCCGGGAACCCCCGGCTCTCCCGCTACTACCGCGAGGCCGAAGAACTCGCCTTCCGCCTGACCGAGTGGTCCAAGGCCCTCAACCAGAAGCGGCGGCGCTTCATCGTCGCCTCGGGCGGCGGGCCGGGGATCATGGAGGCCGCCAACCGGGGCGCCTCCCGCGCCCGGGGCTTGTCGGTCGGGCTCGGGATCAGCCTCCCGCACGAGCAGGGGATCAACGAATACGTCTCGCGCGAGCTGGCCTTCGAGTTCCACTACTTCTTCCTGCGCAAGTTCTGGTTCGTCTACCTGGCCAAGGCGCTGATCGTCTTCCCCGGCGGCTTCGGCACCCTGGACGAGCTGTTCGAGATCCTCACGCTCGTGCAGACCGGGAAGACCTCGACCCCCCGTCCGATCGTCCTCTACGGGCGCGAGTTCTGGGAGGGCGCGGTGAACTGGGGGCAGCTCGTCGAGTGGGGCGTGATCGACCAGCCCGACCTGGACCTGTTCCGGATCGTCGACGGCGTCGACGAAGCCTTCGAGTACCTGGCCGAGGAGCTGACCCGGCGCTACCAGCTGACCTGAGCCGTCCCGGGGCCCCGGGACGGACCGCCGCGCGGCCGGACGGCCTGGGGCGGAAGCGCGCGCTTGCCGGGGCCCCGCCCGATGCGGGAGACTCCCCCGTCGGCGCGCCGGCCGCCACGCCGTGCGGCGCATGGAGAGGACTTTCATGAGGCGTCGCCTGCTGGTCGCGTGTGTCGTGCTGGTTGCCGGGCTGCTGCTCGCGGCGTCCCCTGCCCTGGCCCAGGAGAAGAAGTTCGAGGTCGGCGCCGGGTTCCAGTACGACATGTTCAACTCGGGCTTCGAGGTCGATCCGTCCTTCGGCTGGCACGCCCGTTTCGACTGGTACTTCAAGCCGCGCTGGGCCGTCGGCGTCTACTACGAGAACGTCTCCGGCAGCGACGACATTCCGAACGATGGCGGCTACGACGTCGGCCTCGACTTCTACGGCGTGCGCGGGACCTGGCTGCTGGGCGACGACCCGGGGTTCCAGATGCTGCTGTTCGCGAGCGGCGGCACCGGCAGCGTCGACTACGACAACCCGCAGATCGACTCGAGCGTCCCCGATTCGTCGGACATCCAGTACTGGTACGAGGCCGGGTTCGGCGTGCAGTTCGCGGCCGGGCAGCGCTGGCGGTTCCGGATCGACATGGCGTTCCGGCGCTTCACGCCGGACGAGCCGAACCTGCTGCAGACCTCGGGCCGCG
>CAYZDB010000419.1:0-2439 GCA_964476985.1 uncultured Acidobacteriota bacterium
GAGGAGCGGCGCGGCCTCGGGCGCCTCGAGCTGGTCGCAGAGGAGCTCGGTGTAGCCGAGGACGCAGTTGAGCGGCGTCCGGAGCTCGTGGGCGAGCCAGACCGCCATGCGCGCCGTCTCCGCGGCGACGTCGCGGACGACCGTGCAGGTGTCGCAGGCCGGCGGCCGCGGCCCGCCGCGACCGCCTCCACCGTCCCGCCCGCCGCTCGACGAAACCGACGTATCGACCTCCCGAACGAAAGCCCGCCGCCGCACTCGCTGGGGTTTCTCGGCGCCGACTATCCACACTCCGGACGGACCATGCATCCCCCGAACGGGTGAGGCGACCCGCTCGAGGCCCCCTCGCGCCGGAAACCCCGGACGGGCACCGACCGGCCCGCGGGCACCGCGGCCCCGGCGACCCCGGCGGGCGCGGCCCCGCCGCGCCCGCAGTCGTCGCTCCGCGCACCGCGCTGGCCGGCGGGGGTCATGCCCGCGTCGCTCGGCTGGCAGGTGCCCCCCTCGCCTCCGCCCGCGGGCGAGCCCGCCGCGAGCCCGCCGGCCGCGGAGGAGGAGCCCCCCGGCGACCTCCTGCCGCAGGACGAGGGGGACACCGACCTGGAGCCGTTCACCCCCCCGCTCGATCTGACGCTCGACCCGGACAAGAAGGAGAAGTACCGCGCGAAGTGGGACATCGACCAGCCCGACCTGTTCGTCGGCGTCACCAACGACGGCGATTTCCTGACCAACTTCGTCTTCAACTTCTCCGACCTGCTCGGCGACCAGCGCGTCTCGCTCGTGGCGTCCTCGGTGTCGAGCTACACCAACTTCGACCTCGCCTACTACAACCTGGGCGGACGCTGGGACTGGGGCGCTCGGATCTTCGACTACCGCGACTACTACGTCGCGAGCAACGGCTTCGAGACCGAAGCGATCAACCGCCGGCAGCGCTACTCGGCGGTCTCGGGCTTCGCCCAGTACCCCTTCAACCGCTACCTCCGCTTCGAGACGACGGCCGGGTACGCCCAGCGCCGCTACGACCAGCCCTTCTTCAACCCCTTCACCGGGCAGACCGAGTTCGTGACCTCGGCCTCCGACTTCCCCTACCTTTCCGTCGGGCTGGTGTACGACTCGGTGCGCTACCAGGGGTTCGGCCCCTACCAGGGCAAGCAGGTCTCGCTCAACGTCACCGGCGTGACCTTCACCGGCGGCGACGACCAGGGCGAGAGCGTGATCCAGTACGCGCTCGACAGCCGCTTCTACCAGGGGATCACGCAGCGCAGCCTGCTCGCCCTGCGACTGATCGGCGTGTTCCAGACCGGGAACGCCGGGGCGATCTACGCGATCGGCGGGATCAACGAGATCCGCGGCTACGACTACAACCAGTTCTTCGGCGACAACTACATCCTGGCCAACCTCGAGCTGCGCTTCCCGCTGCTCGACTCGATGCGGCTCCCGTTCGGCCTGAACCTCGCCCCGGTGCGCGGGTTCATCTTCGTCGACTTCGGGACGGCCTGGTTCGGCGACCAGGACTACGTGGTGTTCGACGAGGAGACCGGCCTGCCGACCGGGCTCGCGCGCGGCAAGGCGACCTACTCGGAGGCGATCGGAACCTACCGCCAGTACCTCGGGACGCTCGACGGGAAGTGGGTCGACTACCACGGCTCGGTCGGGGTGGGGTTCACGGTGCCGGTGCTCGGGCTGCCGCTGACCTGGGCCTTCAGCCGGATCTACAACGGCGAGGACTTCGAGCCGCTCGACGGGACCTTCTACATCATCATCAACTGGTAGGCGGGCCGGCCCGGACCCCGGTTCAACCGCTCCAGCCCCGGCGCCCGGCCGCGGCCGCCGCGGCCGCCGCCCCCGCGACCGCCCCGAACAGCACCAGCGCCAGCCCCTCGGCCGGCGAGAGCCCGACCGCGAACAGGGCCTCGGAGAGCCCGGCCAGCGGGCTCGCCGAGGAGGTCCCGTAGGCGAACTGGCGCGCCAGCGAGGCCGCCAGGACCCCGGCGAGCGCGCCCGCCGCGCCGAGCATCGCGCCGCTCGCGAGCACCGGGCCGACGACCACCGCGTTGGGGGCGCCGACGATTCGCAGAAGCGCGACCTCCTCCCGCTTGTCGTCGAGCGCGAGCCGGACCACGCTGCCGATCGTGACGAGGGCCGCCAGCAGCAGCGCCGCGGCCCCGGCGAGCGCGAAGCGCGACAGCGCGCTGCCGAGCCGCGAGAGCGCCTCGAGCCAGTCGCGGTCGTAGCGGACCGAGTCGGCCGCGGGGCTCGCCTTCGCCAGGTCCACCAGCGCCGCGACGCGCGCCGGGTCGGCCCCTTCGGGCTGGACCCGCAGCGAGCCCGGGAACGGGTTGCCGCCCAGCAGGTCGCGCAGGTCGCCCAGGTCGGGGTAGAGCGCGCGAAACTCCGCCAGCGCCCGCTCGGGCGAGACGCGCTCGACGCGCCGCACGCCGC
>CAYZDB010000420.1:0-2423 GCA_964476985.1 uncultured Acidobacteriota bacterium
ACGGCGGCGACGATGTAGGCGTCCTGGATCTGGCGGGTCATGGCGTTCTCCTGTGTCGGAATCGTTCGGTAATCCGGTCTGTCCCCGCCCGGGCGTGGGCGAATGCGCCGTGCGCGGCATCGAGGTCGCGCGAGCGCGCGGCGGCATGGGTGAGGACCTGCTCGGGCGCGAGCCCGAGCTCCCGGGCCACGACTCGCGCCATCGCATCGGCGACTTCGACGCGGGGAAGTCCCTCGGCGATCCGCAGTCGCTTTCCGTCGCCCCGGACCGCATACAGGTCGAAATAGGCCGACTCGCCGAACCGGGTGACCTCGCTCAGCGCCCAGCGGGGCTCGATGTGATCGACCTGCGCGCGGGTCACGCGCCGCCGCCAGCGGCCCAGGGGGCCGGAAGCCACGGCTTCCAGCACGCCGTTCCTGATCCGGATCTCGCGCCGCGCCCGGGAGTAGCCCAGCGAAAGGGCGATGAACCCGACCACGCCGATCAGGAGCGCCCAGGCCAAGAAGCCGCGGGAGTCGCCCGAGCCGAGGTTGCCCAGCACGATGTACCACACGAGCACCACGAGCATGAGGACCGGCGGAAAGAGACCGGCCGGCCGGAAGGCGGGCCCCGCCTCGCGGCGAAACGCGATGCGGGTGGTGCCTTCGCGCCGGGTGATGGCGGCGACGTCGGTCGATATCGCGTCGTCGCCACCCCAGGTGCCAGCGGGACCCGGGGCCTCGCCGAAGGAAGCAGCGACCACGGCATCAACGCGCGCCGGGGAGGCGACGAGGATCTCCACCGGCTCGCGCAGGTAGAGCCAGCCGAGCGCGGTGAGGAGGATCCCGGCGCTTCCGGTCGCCACAGCCCAGAGCGTGAGGTTGCCCGCGATGAGCCGCTGGGTAGGCGGCTCCCGCGAGGACTTCCACGGGACCGCCGGGTCGTAATAGACGGTGACCGGGTCGCCCTTGCTCACCGCCGCGAACGCTCCGCGGGCCGGCCTCGCGCCGTCGATGCGGTAGGAGTAGGAATAGCCAGTCGACTTGCCTTGGTACGTGGTCCCGCCCACGTCATACCGGTAGGCCACCTCGGAATCGGTCCGGGTCGCGTTCCCGTCGACCCGGACGGTTTCGCGAACCGACTCGACCACCCCCGCGACGGGCACGCCGCCGGAGATCTCCCTTTCCTCCCCGATCCCCAGGAACGTCGACAGGGCAGCCATGCCGAGGCACGGCAGGGCCACGAGCAGCCATCCCAGGATCGCGACCCACCGCCGCCCGGTGACGCCCAGCCGCATTCCCGCGTGCAGGACCGGGTTCATGCGCCCAGGGTCCCGGGAGATTGCGCTTCGTGCCAGCCCGCGCGCCCGATCCGGGAAGCATCGAGGCCGAGCGCGCGGCCGATGCGCCTGGCAAGCGCGTCGGCGAGTTCCGCTCCACGGACGCCGTCACCGACCGGTATGCGCTCGCCCGCGCGGTCCACGGCATGCAGGGAGAAATAGGGAACGCCGTTCACCGAATGCGTCGTGACGATCCCGAGCCCGGCCAGCGAATCGCGCCGCGCTTTCCAGGAACGGCGCCCGAACAGCCCTCCCCTGTGCACCTCGAGCTCGCCGCCCGAAACGGTCACGGCCAGCGACCCCGCGAGCATGGCGACGGCGCCCA
Source organism: uncultured Acidobacteriota bacterium (assembly GCA_964476985.1). Classification (GTDB taxonomy): domain Bacteria; phylum Acidobacteriota; class Polarisedimenticolia; order J045; family J045; genus JALOKP01. Next base: position 1,644 of record CAYZDB010000420.1, read on the forward strand.
CGTCCGCCAGGGCGCCCAGCGCGAGCAGCACGAAGGCGGCAATGCCAAGCCCGTCGGCGGCGAGGATCGCCGCGCCGATCGCCGCAAGGACTCCGCCGGTGACGAGCAGGGCGATGGCCAGGCCGAGCTTGCGTCGCCGCGAGTAGCGCACCGTGAGGACGCCGCCCCGCTCCTCGATCTCGGCGACCGCGGGCGGGATGTCCGGCTCCCGGACCGCGCTCGTGCCGAAGCCGCCACGGGGCGCGGCCGAGCCCTGCGGATCGAACATCGCGCGCGCGGCCTGCGCGGCCATCGCGCCGGGCGCCGTCCGGGCCGGCCCCGGACGGGCCGCCGCGGCTCGCGCGGGATCCGAAGCGCGGCGCTTCGCGGTGATGGCGCTCCACGTCGTCGCGACGGCCGCCCACAGCAGCCCCAGGCCCACGAGCGGGAAGAGCAGCACGAGGAGCCCCGCCCATTCCCCGGTCTGGGCGATGTCCTTCACCACGAGGATCGCGATGGGCCACGACAGCGAGTTCCAGAGGAAGGCGAAGACCCACAGGAAGCGCGGCGTCGCCGCGTCGGGCTGCGCGCCGTCCTTCGAGGCGGTCCCGAGGGCCTGCTCCAGGGCGGCCTGCGTCCGGTCTCCCCCTGCCTCCCCCGCCTTCCCCTTGAGGACGTAGAACATCGCGACCAGCGCGCCCACGCCCACGCCGCCGAAGGCGAGCGAGAACGGCACGAGGAAAAGCAGCTCGCTCCAGCGGATTTCGCGGTCCAGCACCGACTCGGCCGGGTTGTCGGGGT
>CAYZDB010000421.1:0-2404 GCA_964476985.1 uncultured Acidobacteriota bacterium
TCGTGGTCGTCCCGACCGGCACCGCCAACCTGGCGTCGGTGCGGGCCGCGCTGGTGCGCGCGGGGGCGGCGCCGCGGCTGGCCTCGGCGGCGGGCGGCGCGCGGCGCGCGGCGCGGCTGGTGCTGCCCGGCGTCGGCTCGTTCGGCGCGGCGATGGAGAACCTCGCGACGTCCGGGCTGGCGGAGGCGCTGCGCGCGCGTGCTGCCGACGGCCGCCCGCTGCTGGCGATCTGCCTCGGGCTGCAGCTGCTGGCCGCGTCCAGCGACGAGAGCCCCGGCGTCGCGGGTCTCGCGCTGTTCCCGGGACGCATCACGCGCTTCGCGGCGGAGGGGATCCGGATCCCGCAGCTCGGCTGGAACGCAGTCGAGCCCGACGCGCGCTGCCGCCTGCTGACGGGCGGCCACGCCTTCGTCGCCAACTCGTACCGGCTGGGCGAGGCGCCGGAGGGCTGGCACGCCGCCTGGTCCGACCACGGCGGGCGGTTCGTCGCCGCGCTCGAGCGCGGCCGCGCGCTGGCCTGCCAGTTCCACCCCGAGCTGTCGGGAGCGTGGGGCCAGGCGCTGGTCGCGCGCTGGCTGGAGGCCGCCTGATGCTCACGGCGCGCGTCATTCCATGCCTCGACACCCGCGACGGCCGCGTCGTGAAGGGGGTCCGCTTCCAGGGGCTGCGCGACGCCGGCTCGCCGGTGGAGCGGGCCGCGCTGTACGAGGCGCAGGGGGCCGACGAGCTGGTCCTGCTCGACGTCTCGGCGACGCCGGAGGGGCGCGGGCACGCGCTGGAGACGGTCCGCGCGGTGCGGCGCGCGCTGGCGATCCCGCTGACGGTCGGCGGCGGCGTGCGCGCCGCGGAGCACGCCGGAGCGCTGCTCGAGGCCGGGGCCGACAAGGTCGGCGTCAACACCGCGGCGGTGCTGCGGCCGGCGCTGATCGAGGAGATCGCGGCCCGCTTCGGCAGCCAGTGCGCGGTGCTGGCGCTCGACGCCGCGGCGCGGCCGGACGGCGGCGGCTGGGAGGTCGTGATCCGCTCGGGCGGCGAGCGGACCGGGCTCGACGCGGTGGCCTGGGCGCGCGAGGCCGAGCAGCGCGGGGCGGGGGAGATCCTGCTCACCAGCTGGGACCGCGACGGGACGCGCGCCGGCTACGACCTGGCGCTGCTGGCCGCGGTGGCGCGCGCGGTGCGCGTGCCGGTCGTCGCCTCGGGCGGGGCCGACCGGCCGGAGCAGCTGGTCGAGGCGCTGCGCGCCGGAGCCGACGCCGTGCTGGCGGCCTCGATCTTCCACGACGGCGACCTCTCGGTCGCGGAGGTGAAGGACGTGCTCTTCGCTCACGGGATCGCGGTGCGCCGATGATCGTGCCGTCGATCGACATCCAGGGGGGGCAGGCGGTCCAACTGGTCGGCGGGCGCGACAGGGCGCTGGAGACGGGCGACCCGCGGCCGCTGGCCGAGCGCTTCCGCGTCGCCGGGGAGATCGCGGTGATCGACCTCGACGCCGCGCTGGGGACCGGCTCGAACGAGGAGCTGGTGCGCGCGCTCTGCCGGATCGCGCCCTGCCGCGTCGGGGGCGGGATCCGCGACCTGGACGCGGCGCGCCGCTGGCTCGACGCCGGGGCCGCGAAGATCATCCTGGGCACCGCGGCGGCGCCGGAGCTGCTGGCGCAGCTCCCGCCCCAGCGCGTGATCGTCGCGCTCGACGCGGTCCACGGCGAGGTCGTGGTCGAGGGCTGGCGCACGCGCACGGGCCGCTCGGTGATCGAGCGGCTGCACGAGCTGGAAGGGCTGTGCGGCGGTTACCTCGTGACCTTCGTCGAGCGCGAGGGGCGGATGCAGGGCGTCGACCTGGCCGCGGCCGAGGCGGTCGTGCGCGCCGCGGGCGGGGCGCGCGTGACGATCGCGGGGGGCGTGACGACCGCGGCCGAGATCGCGGCGCTGGACCGGCTGGGGGCCGACGCGCAGGTCGGGATGGCGCTCTACACCGGGCGCCTCGCGCTGGCCGACGCGATCGCGGCGCCCTTGACCTCCGATCGTACCGATGGCCTCTGGCCGACCGTCGTCTGCGACGAGCGCGGGATCGCGCTGGGGCTGGCCTGGTCCAGCGCGGCCAGCCTGGCGCGCGCGCTCGAGACCGGGCACGGCGTCTACCACTCGCGGCGGCGCGGGCTGTGGCTCAAGGGCGAGACCTCGGGCGCGACGCAGGAGCTGTTGCGCGTCGACCTGGACTGCGATCGCGACGCGCTGCGCTTCGTCGTGCGGCAGCACGGGCCGGGGTTCTGCCACGCGGGGACGGCGGGCTGCTGGGGCGAGGCCGAGGGGCTGGCGCGGCTGGAGCGGACGCTGGCCGCGCGGCGCGACGGCGCCCCGCCGGGCTCGTACACGCGGCGGCTGTTCGAGGACCCGGCGCTGCTGC
>CAYZDB010000422.1:0-2395 GCA_964476985.1 uncultured Acidobacteriota bacterium
TGCCGATCGGGGTGCGGATCGACGATGGAACGCTGGCGGCGGTCAGCGCGCTGGGCCACCGCGTCCGGACGTTCGATTTCGCGACCGCGCAGGTCGTGCGGGCGATCCCCTGGAGCGCCGCCTCGCGCTGGCCGCGCGAGTGGCTGGTCCAGCTCAACCGTCCCGGCAACGCGATGCCCGCGCCGTTCGTTTCCGCGCTTGCACGCGTCGATCTGCTGACCGGCGGGGTCGAGCCGTTCGCGCCGCCAGGGCTGCTCGATCCGGCGACGGGGAGGTTCCCGGCCTTCTTCCCGCGCTTCGGCGCCGACTTCGGCGGAGGCGGGCTGCTGCTGGCGCTGCCCGCCTCCGGCGAGGCGGACCCGCGTTTCGCGGCGTCGTTCAAGCAGGACGAGTTCCCGGCCCTGCTCTCGATCTTTTCTTCCCGGCAGGTCGATCTTCTGACCCCGCACCCGGGATGGATCTGGGACCTCGCCCTCGTCGCGCCGAACCCGCCCAGCGACCGAGCGCTGCTCGCCGCCGCCGCCCAGAACCACCCGCTGGGCCAGCGGCTGGCGGTCTTTGCGATCCCTGCGAGCGGACCGATCGGCTCGGCCCGCGTCGCCTTCCCGCCGTTCGAGCTCGACCTCTCCTCGCCCGGCGAAGCGGCCTACTACACGTTCCTCCCCTGCGGCGGCACGGCGTCACTCGCGTTGCGCGGCGATCGCCTGCAGGTCGACGGCGACGACGGATCGACGACGCTCCTCGACGCGCGCACGGGCGTGCCGATCGAGCCGCGGGACCGCGACGGCCTGTCGCCCGGCGAGTGGCAGTCCCGCCAGCAGGAGCTGTTGGAGCGGCTCCTCGTCGCCGGGCGCCTCTCGGCCGCCGCCGGGGGCGCGCCGCTCGAGGCGGCGGCCGGCGCGCTCGAGGAGTTCGCCGCGCAGCCCCGGCTCGGGCGGGCGCAGCGCGGCGTGGCGCTCGCCCGCGCGGCGCAGCTGCGCAGGCGCCAGGGCCGCGACGCGGAGGCGCTGGCCCTGGTCGAGCGGGCGATCGCGCTCGAGCCGGAGGTCCCCGGCCACTACCGCCTGCGCATCGACCTGCTGGCGCGGCTCGGGCGCTGGCCGGAAGCGGTCCGCACGCTGGCCGCATCGCCGGCCGTCGTCGCCGGCACCGACCCGGTGAAGCTGGAACTGGTCGTCGCTGGCCTTGCCTCGGGCGAGGTCGACGGCGTCCGCGCCCTGGTCGCCGGCCGGCCCGAAGGCCCGCGTTTCGGCAGCGGCTACTTCGATCACCTCGCGTCGGCGCTGGTCGAGCTGCAGCGCGGGCGCGGGGACGACGCGGCCCGGCACCTCGACCGGATCCCCCGCTCGCGCGAGACGCCCAACTTCGCGTTCTTCTGGGCGATGGCGGAGGCGACCAGCGCCGCCCCCAACATCGAGAGCCTGCGGCTCTTCCTGCGCGTCGCGCGGGCCGGAGGCGGCTCCGGCCACTGCCCCCCCTTCGCCGCGCTCGAAGCGCTGGCCGATGCGCTCGACGGGCGCCCCTCGGCAGACTCGGACGCGCTCTCGGCCGAGCTGGAGTCGCTGCGCCGCGCCGCGCGAGAGAGCGCGCTCGACCGCTGGTACCTGGCGTGGATCGAGGCCTTCGGGGAGCGGGCTACCCGCAGCGCCGCAGGATCCCCTCCCCGAACAGCCGCACCGCGTTCGCCGTCGTCGCCCGGGCCACCTCTCCCGCGCTGACCCCCTTCAGCTCCGCCACCGCCTGCAGCGCGATGCCGAGGTTCGCGGGGACATTGCGCGCGCCGGGTTCCGGCCCCAGCACCGGACTGTCGGTCTCCAGCAGCAGCGCCTCGAGCGGCAGCGCCCGGACCAGCTTCTGCTTCTGCCGCGAGCGCACGACCGACGGCGGCACCGAGAAGAAGAAGCCGTGACGCACCCCCTCCATCGCCGCCCCGGCCCGCCCGTCGAACGCGTGCATGAGCACGCGCCGCGCTCCCGCCTCCAACAGCGCTGCTACCGCGTGGTGCCCCGCGCTGCGGCTGTGTACGTTCACGGGCAGGTCCAGCTCCGTTGCCAGCCGGACCTGCCGCAGGAAGAACTCCCGCTGTCGCGCCAGCAGCGCCTCGTCTTGCACCGCCCAGCGGTCCATCCCGATCTCCCCGACGGCGACCAGCTGCTCGCGGTGCGCGCGCACAAAGGTCTCCATCGCCTCGAGCGCGTCCGGATCCAGGTGCGTCGGGTAGAGCCCGGCCGCGGGGGCGATCTCCGGGTGCCGCTCCGCCAGGGCGATCAGCCGCCGCGCGTCCTCCAGCGTTTCCCCCACCGCGACGATCCGCGCCACCCCCGCCGCGCGCGGCGGCCAGCACCTCCGGCAGATCCTCTGCGAAGGCAGCGTCGGCCCGGTGCGCGTGAGCGTC
>CAYZDB010000423.1:0-2384 GCA_964476985.1 uncultured Acidobacteriota bacterium
GCCCTCAGCCGCGGGCCTTCGTCGTCCCTGACGCGATCGTCGCGCGCCCCGACGCGGTCCGGCTCGCCACGCACCAGGCGGTGCCGGAGGGGGAGCAGGCCGCGCGGCTGGCGGCGGTGCGCGGCGCGCTGGAGGCGGCGGGGTACGAGGCGCTGCCGGAGGCGGACCTGCTGGAGCGGCTGGGGGGCGGGGCCGCGGCGCGGCAGCTGCTGGCCTTCGCGGCCCGCCGCGGCGAGGCGATCAAGCTGAAGGACGAGCTCTGGCTGGCCGGTTCGGCCTGGGAGGCGATGGTCCGGCGGCTGCGCGAGGAGGCCGCGGCCGGGCGGGCGACGATCGACGTCGCGACCTTCAAGGAGCTGTTCGGGGTGAGCCGGAAGTACGCGATCCCGCTGCTCGAGAAGCTCGACGCCGAGGCGGTCACCCAGCGGATCGGAAACGAGCGGCGGGTCCGGCCGCCCCGCTGAGCCCGGGTAGGCGCGCCCCGGCCGGATCCGCCATAATGCCCGGGAGGAGATCCTCCATGAACGTCCCGCTGGCCTTCATCCAGGGCTTGGGCTTTCCGGAACTGCTGCTCATCCTGGTGATCGTCGTCCTGCTCTTCGGCGTGCGGAAGCTTCCGGAACTCGGGCGCGGCCTCGGCGAGGGGATCAAGAACTTCCGCTCCTCCATGAAGGACGGGGCGTCGGGCGATTCCACCACCGGCTCCGCCGACGACGCGCGCAAGGACAACCCGCGCTGAGCGCCGCCGACCTGCCCCTCGACCTCGATCCGGTCGCGGGCTCCCCCTACGTTCGCCGCTTCCACCGCGAGACCCGGCAGTTCCCCTTCGCGCCGGAGCGCGCGGGGCGCGTGCTGGCCGCCGTCCGCCGCGCCCGCGTCGTGCTGCTCGGCGAGTTCCACGCGCTCCCCTCCGCGCTGGCGTCGGCCGAGGCGCTGCTCTCCCGCCTGCCGGGGCGGCCGCTGGCGCTGGGACTCGAGATGGTCCACGCCCGCGACCAGGCGGCGCTCGACCGCTTCCTCGCGGGGCGGATCGACGAGGCCGAACTGCGCCGCCTGATCCGCCACGAGGTCGAGTGGGGCTACCCGTGGGCGGCGTCGGCGCGGCTGCTGCGCCGCGCGCGGCGCGGCGGCGCGCAGGCGCTCGGGCTCGACCTGCCGCCGCGCGGCGGCGTCGAGAGCCTGGCGCGCCGCGACCGCGCCGCGGCCGAGCGGATCGCCGCGCTGGCCGAGGCGCTCGGGCCGCGCGGGACGGTCGTCGTCGTCTTCGGCGAGGCGCACCTCGCGGCGCCGCACCTGCCGCGCGCCCTCGCGCGCCACGGGATCGCGGGGGAGGCGCTGGTCCGGATCTTCCACGACCTCGACGAGGGTCCCGGTGCGGCCGCGGCGTGGCGCCGCGCCAACGGCGCGACCTTCGCGCGGCGGCGGGCGGCTCCCGGCGCGCGCGGGCCGGCCTTCGCGCGCGTCGTGCGGCGCTGGGCGCGCGAGGAGCCGGCCGCTCCCGGCCTCGACGTCCCGCTCTTCGTCCACGGGCTGATCGACGCGATGGCGCGCGGCGCCGGGATCGATCCGCGCGCGACGCGCGCCGGGCGCGCCCGCTGGCTGGCCGACCTCTTCCCGGTCGTCTTCGGGCCGGGCGAGCGCGGCCGCTTCGCCGACTGGCTGGCCGGGACGCGGGCCCTGGCGACGCCCGTGCGGGCCGCGCTCGAGGCGGCCGAAGCCCGCGGCGCGAGCTTCGTGCCCGAGGCCAACGCGATCTACCTGGCCCGGCCGAGCCTGATGGCGGCGCTGGCCGCCGGGGCCCTGTTCCTGGCCGGTGCGCTGCGGCCGGGGCGCGGCCCCGCCGAGCGCGCCGCGTTCGCCGTCGGCCTGGCGCGCGCCTTCGAGCCGGGCTTCGACGCGGCGCTCGTGCCGGGCTGGGACGCCGCGCGCGCCTGAGAGAAAAAGGGCGGGGCGGCCGTGCGTCCGGCACAGGGTGTGGTCGGATCGCACGGCCCGCCCCGCGGCGGGGTTCCGCCGGCCTCCCTGGGTGCGTCGAGCCCTGTCGGACCGGACGGAGACCGGCGAGCGCTTTGGCCCCGAAGGGCCGTGTGGGGTCGGCAGCGGTCCGGGCCTTTCGCTCCCCGTGCCGCGGCCGGGAGGTGCGGTACGCGAGAGCAACCGGCGTGCCCACTCCCGCCCGTTCCGTCAAACGCCTTGTTTTCAGTCGCTTGATCGCGGCGGACCGCAGGTGCCGGAGCGCCGGACCGTCTCAGGGCGAGACGCCCGGCGGCGGATCGTCCCCCGTCCGCCCCGTCTCCTCGAGCCCGAGCTGCCGGATCTTGCGGAAGATCGTCGCCCGCCCGATCCCCAGCAGGCGGGCCGCCCGCTCGCGGTTGCCGCGCGTG
>CAYZDB010000424.1:0-2379 GCA_964476985.1 uncultured Acidobacteriota bacterium
GGGAGGCCCCCGCCGGGACGGCCTCCCCGGGCGCGGCGCGCTCCGCGGCGGCGGGTTCCCTGCCGGCGGGCCGGGGCGCAGCCGGCGGCGAGGGGACCGACTCGACCCCCAGGTCGCGGAACAGGGTCGCCCACAGCAGGCCGTCCTCGCGCGGGTCGCCGGTCACCGCGACCTCCGCTCCGCCTCGATCCGGTCGAGCAGCCGCTCGGCGACCTGCCGCTTGCTCATCCGGGGCCAGGCGTCGGCGGACCCGTCGCGGCCGATCAGCGTGACCACGTTGGTGTCTGCCTCGAAGCCGGCGCCCTCCGCCGTGACGTCGTTGACGACCAGCAGGTCGCACCCCTTGCGCTCGCGCTTGGCCCGGCCGCGCGCGACCGCGTCGTGCGTCTCGGCGGCGAAGCCGACGATCAGCTGTCCCGCGGGACGGCGCGCCGCGAGCCCCGCCAGGATGTCCGGTGTCGGGACCAGTTCGAGCGCCCAGGACTCCCCCTTGTGCTCGAGCTTGCGCGGCGCGGCGCCGGCCGGCCGGTGGTCCGCCACCGCCGCGGCCATCACGATCACCTTCGCGTCGGCCGCTTCGCGCTCCAGCGCGGCCTGCATCGCGGCGGCCGTGGTCACGGGGACCGTCCGCACGCCGAAGGGCGGCGCGAGCCGCGACGGACCCGCCACCAGCACGACCTCGGCCCCGCGCGCCGCCGCGGCGGCGGCGATCGCGAACCCCATCGTCCCCGACGAGCGGTTGCCGAGGAAGCGCACCGGGTCGAGCGGCTCGTGCGTCGGCCCGGCGCTCACCAGCACCTTGACCCCGAGCAGGCTGGACGAGCGCCGCGCCGCCCAGAGCGCCTCGGCGACGATCTTCTGCAGCGTCGCGAGGCGCCCCGCCCCCTCGTCGCCGCACGCCATGTAGCCTTCCTCGGGATCGACGATCGCCACGCCGCGCGCCCGGAGCCGCTCGACGTTCTCGCGCGTCTCGGGGTGGTCCCACATCTTCGGGTTCATCGCCGGGGCGACGACGACCGGCCCCGCGAACGCCAGGTAGACGGTCGTGAGCAGGTCGTCGGCCTGGCCGCGGGCGAAGCGCGCGATCTCGTTCGCGGTCGCGGGCGCCACGACCAGCGCGTGTCCCCAGCGCGCGAGCTCGATGTGGCCGATCGTCGGCGACGGCTCGGGCGTGAACTCGGTCCGCGCGACCGGCCGGCCGGAGAGCGTCGCCAGCGTCAGCGGCGTCACGAACTCCTCGGCCCGGGGGGTCAGGATCACCTGGACCTCCGCCCCTTCCTTGACCAGCGCGCGCACGATCTCCGCCGCCTTGTAGGCCGCGATGCCGCCGGTCACGCCGAGCAGGATGCGCGGGAAGCCGTTCATCGCGCCGGCTCCGCCGCGAAGGTCCGCGCGATCGCGCGGGCCCGCGGGTCCATCGCGCGGCGGGCCTGGCGGGCCGCGGTGACGATCGCCGCCAGCTCGGCCGTCGCGCGGTCGAGGTCGTCGTTCACGACGAGGTAGTCGAACTCGGGCCAGCGCGCGACCTCGCGCGCGGCGTTGGCCAGGCGCCTCGCCAGCGCGGCCTCGTCCTCGGTGCCGCGGCCCCGCAGGCGCGCTTCCAGCGTGGCGCGGTCGGGGGGGAGCACGAAGGTCGAGACCGCGGGGAGCCCCGAGCGCCGGACCTGCTCGGCGCCCTGCACGTCGATGTCCAGCAGCAGGTCGCGCCCGGCCGCCAGCGCGGCCTCGACGTCGGCCCGCGCCGTGCCGTAGAGCCGGCCGTGGACCTCGGCCCACTCCAGGAGCGCCCCTTCCGCGATCAGCGCGCGGAACTGCGGCTCGCCGGCGAAGCGGTACTCGCGGCCGTCGACTTCGCCGGGGCGCGGCGGGCGGGTCGTCCAGGAGACCGAGAAGCCCAGCTCCGGGTTCGCGGCGCGCAGCCGCGCGACGAGCGTGCTCTTCCCCGCGCCCGAGGGGGCGCAGATCACGAACAGCGTGCCGGGCCGCGTGCTCATTCCAGGTTCGCCGACTGTTCCTTGATCCGCTCGAGCTCCGCCTTGATCGCCAGCGTCCGGGCGTCGATCTCCGGCTCGCCGCACTTGGCGGAGAGGGTGCTGACCTCGCGCCGGATCTCCTGCACCAGGAACTCCAGCGCCCGCCCGATCTCCGTGCCCTGCGGCCCGAACAGCGCGGCCAGCCGCGAGAGGTGCGCGTCGAGGCGGACGATCTCCTCGGTCACGTCGGCGCGCTGGGCCAGCAGCGCGATCTCCTGCGCCAGCCGCGCCTCGTCCAGCGGCACCGTGCCGAGCAGCTCGGTGACGCGGGCCCGCAGGTCGGCCGCCTGGCGCGCCGCGGCCTCCGGCACCCGTTCCTCGACCTCGGCGACCAGCCGCACGATCG
>CAYZDB010000425.1:0-2355 GCA_964476985.1 uncultured Acidobacteriota bacterium
GCACGGTCCGGGTCATGATGTCGGCGCGCCGACATGCCTCCTTCACCGACTCGGGCATCCGGTTCAGGCTGAGCAGCTCCGTGACGGAGCTGCGCGAGCGCCCGAGCTTCCGGGCGATCTGCTCGTGGGTGTACTGGAAGTCCTCGACCAGCCGCGCGATCGCCTCGGCCTCTTCGAACGGCGTCAGGTCGCGCCGCTGCAGGTTCTCGATGAGGCTGATCTCGAGGCAGCCCCGCTCGTCGACGTCCAGCTCGACGCACGGGACCATGGTGAGGCCGACCTGGCGGGCCGCGTGGAACCGCCGCTCGCCGGCGATGATCTGGAATCGCCCGTCCTCGGTGGGACGGACCAGGATCGGCTCGAGGATGCCCCGCTCGCGGACCGACTCGGCCAGCGCCTCGATGTCGCGCAGGGTCCGCCTCGGCTGGGTCGGGTTCGGGACGAGCCGCTCGATGTCGATCATCCGGCCGACCGACCCCATCCGGCCGGAGGTGATCGCGTCCACGTAGTGGGCGTCCGCGCGGGTCTTCACTTCCGGGGGCAGTCCCCTTCCCTTAGCCACGCTTCAGTACCTCCTCGGAAAGCCGGTAGTACTCTTCCGCCCCCTTCGACGCCGGCGCAAAGGTGAAGATCGACTCCTTGTAGGCCGGCGACTCCTCCAGCCGGACGCTCTTGCTGATCCGGGTCTGGAAGAGCTTCTCCTTGAAGACCTCGGCGATCTGGCGCTCGATGTCGCGCGCCAGGATCGTACGCCGGTCGTACATCGTCAGCACGATTCCCAGGAATTGCAGGTCGGGGTTGGCCCGGACGCGGATCCTCTCGTAGGTCTCGACCAGGTCGTCGGTCCCCTCGAGCGCGAAGTAGGACGGCTGGATCGGCACCAGGAGGTGCGTCGCGGCGATCATCGCGTTGACGGTCAGCATCCCCAGCGTCGGAGGGGTGTCGATCACGATGAAGTCGAATCGGTCGAGCGCCGGGGCGATCTTGTCCTTCAGGCGGAAGTGGGCGTCGAGCTGCCCGGCCATGGAGGGCTCGATCTTGGCCAGCGAGAGACGCGCCGGGGCGACCCAGAGGTTCGGCTGCTGGGCGGCCACCACGACGTCCATGAGGGCCACCTGGGGATCGACGAACACCTCGTACATGGAGTGCTCGACCGCGTGGGGATCGATGAACGAGAGGCTCGCGTTCCCCTGGGGGTCGAGGTCGATCAGCAGGGTCCGCGAGCCCTTCTGCGCGAGGGCCGCGGCGAGGTTGATCGCGGTGGTCGTCTTACCGACTCCGCCCTTCTGGTTCGTGATCGCGATGATCATTCCGCCCCACCCGTAGACGTGCCCCGGCGGGCTCGAAGCGGGCGCCACCGGGAGAATTGAACGCGGTCATTTCGCTTGGAGCGTCCGCGGAAAGCGAACAAAGAGCGAAGACGCACCGTGTTGCGGCTATCGTAGGCGACTTAAGGGGGCGAATCAACGACGATGCGCCGGGACACGGCGCGGGCGAGCTGCGGCCGTCAGATCTCGTACTTGCCGAGGTCCGACTCGTCGAGGCTCTCGAGCCACTGCCGGAAGCGCTCGGTGTCCTTGTAGCCCTGGGTCAGGTCGATGTTCTGCGCGGCCTGGATGACGTCCTCGGCCGCGTAGATCGGCGCGTCCCAGCGCAGCGCCAGCGCGATCGCGTCCGAGGGGCGCGCGTCGATCTGCTTCGGGCCGGCCCCGGTCTCCAGGTGCAGCGTGGCGAAGAAGACGTTGTCCTGGAGGTCCGTGATCACGACCTTCGTCAGGCGCGCGCCCAGCTCGCGGATCACGTCGCGCAGCAGGTCGTGCGTCGACGGCCGCGGCATCCGGATCCGCTCCATCTCGGTGGCGATCGCGTTGGCCTCGAAGGCGCCGACCCAGATCGGCAGCTTGGCGTCGGTGCGCGGGTCGCGCAGGACGATCAGCGGGCCCTGCGTGATCGGATCGAGCATCAGGCCCTGGATCCGCATCTCGACCTGCATCGCGAACAGCCTCCCCGCGGGAACGGGCCGGCGTCCGGCCCGGGGGCGACAATACTGACCGCCCGAAGTCAAGTCAAGACAACGGCCGCGTGGCGTCAGGCCGGACGCGCCTCGGGCATCGGCCGCGACCCCGCGGCGTCCGCGCCCTCCGGAACGCCGCGCAGGCTGTTGGCCCCGGCGGCGGTGATCCGGACCGTCACGAACTCCCCGGGACGGGCCCCCGGCGCGTGGAAGTTGACGACCCGGTTCGAGGTCGTGCGCCCGGCCCACTCGGAGGCCGCGCGGCGGCTCGGGGCCTCGACCAGCACCTCCTCGACGCGGCCCACCTGCCGCGCGTTCGACTCCAGCTGGATCTCGCGCTG
>CAYZDB010000426.1:0-2345 GCA_964476985.1 uncultured Acidobacteriota bacterium
AAGACGCGCGCGGCCGGCGCCATCGCCGCGGCGCGCACCCGCGGTCCCGCGCCCGCCACCGCGGCCTCGATCGCACGGCGCGCGGCCGCGGGGACCAGGTCGAGCAGGAACGACGGTAGCGACGGCCGGCTCACGGGCGGCAAGGATGGCGCAGGCCGGGGGCGCGCGCTATCCCGGCGGCCCGCCGGCGGCAGTCGGAGCGGGCGCGGCGGCGCCGTGGGGCGGGCCCGAGACCCGCGGAGCGCGCGTGTTGCGCGGCGGCGATTCCCGCTGCGGGAACGGTCGAGTGCGCTCCGGGCTGCCACGGCGGCCGTTTGCGCCCCATCCTCGCTGCATGAGCACACTACCCGATCCCCACCGCCCCCGTCTGTTCGACAAGGTGCGTGAAGCGCTGCGCCTGGCGCGCTACAGCCGCCGCACCGAAGAGGCCTACGTGGCCTGGATCCGCCGCCTGATCCGCTTCCACCCCGGGCGCCACCCGCGCGACCTGGGGGCGCCGGAACTGACGGCCTTCCTGACCCACCTCGCCGTCGAGCGCCACGTCTCCGCCAGCACCCAGAACCAGGCGCTGGCGGCGATCCTCTTCCTCTACCGCAGGGTGCTGCAGCTCGAGCTGCCGTTCCTGGAGGACTTCACGCGCGCGACGCGCCCGCCGCGCTCACCCGTCGTGCTCGAGCGCGACGAGGTGCGCGCCCTGCTGGCCGAGATGCGCGGCATCCCGCAGCTGGTCGCGAAGCTGATGTACGGCTCCGGCGCGCGGCTGACGGAAGCGCTCCAGGTCCGCGTCAAGGACCTCGACCTGGAGCGCTCCACGCTGACGATCCGCGGCGGCAAGGGCGGACGCGACCGCGTGACCGTGATCCCCCAGGCGCTGCGCGACGAGCTGCGCGCGCACCTCGAGACGGTGCGCCGCCAGCACGACTGGGACCTGCGCCACGGCGGCGGCTGGGTCGAGCTGCCCGACGCGCTGGACCGCAAGCTGCCCAACGCCGGGCGCGAGTGGCCCTGGCAGTGGGTCTTCCCCGCCACCCGCACCTACGTCGAGCGGGAGACCGGCCAGGTCCGCCGCCACTACCTTCACGAGAGCGTGATCCAGCGCGAAGTCAAGCGCGCCGCCGCCCGCGCGCAGATCCCCAAGCGGGTCACGACCCACACCCTGCGCCACTCCTTCGCCACCCACCTGCTGGAGTCGGGGGCCGACATCCGCACGGTGCAGGAGCTGCTCGGCCACCAGGACGTCAGCACGACGCAGATCTACACCCACGTCCTCAAGCGCGGACCGGGGGGCGTGATCAGCCCGATGGACCGGCTGTGAGGGGGAGAAGCGCCACGATCCTCGCCGGCGGCGCGCTTCGGAGCGGAAGGACGATCGCCGCCGGACGCGCCGTCCGGGACCTGGGCCGTGTCGTGCCACGGTCCCCATCGGGTCTTCGACGAGCCCGGGGAGGGAGACCGGTCGCCCGCGCGGGTGCTCGCAGCGCTGGCGTTACCGCGTCCGGCGCAGAGGGCGATCGCCGGGGCCCGGTGACACCGGCCGGTCGGCCGTCGCCGCGGATCGCAGGAGCCCGCCCTCGTCGGCCGGCACTTCGGTCCGCCGACGCCCGGTCTCGCCGGAGTCAACCGGTTCGGTCCGCACCGGGTTCCCGCCGCCTGACCGACGACGCTTATGCGTCAAGTTCTCGGACGAATCTGCTGCGTATCGCGACGCGAACGGGGTCCTCGTTCCGGGTAAGCGTTGACGCGACGGGGATTCCGGGCGTAGAAAGACCCGGGGTGCGCCTGCTTGGCCGACAATCTCGCCGCCCGAAGTGGGCTATCCCGACCGCAGCCTAAGTGTAGTTAGGCGAACACCATGAACGCTCGCTTCGGACGAGAAACGTGGTCGCTGCGCCCGCCCGAGGGATGGCGTGCATGGCACGACGCGGAATGCGCGACGCTCGTGGCGGAAGACGAGATCGGCGCGCTCCAAATCAGTACCGCCTTCAAGGATTCCGAGGTTGGCGATGCCGATCTGCGTGATGTTGCCGCGGCTCACCTTGAGGCTGGCGCGGTGCCTCGACCAACCGAGGCTGGCGACTTCGTCGGGTTCGAGATCAGCTTTAGTGATGACGAGCGCTTCTGGAGGCAATGGTACCTTCGCAACGGGCGTCAAGTGCTCTTCGTTACCTACAACTGCGGACTCGACTGTCGAGGCGCGGAGGATGGTCTAGTTGGGGCCGCGCTTGCTTCGCTGAAGGCGCGGGGTAACGATGTCGCCTAACAAGCCGCAGCAGCCGACGGCGTGCCCCCGTGACGGCTGGCGCAACGGCGGTACACTGGGGGCACGCCGCAGCTGAGCGGCATAG
>CAYZDB010000427.1:0-2340 GCA_964476985.1 uncultured Acidobacteriota bacterium
CCCGGTCGTGCCGCGCGACCTCCGGGTGGTAGGGCGGGATCACGCAGGCCGAGTCGCCCGAGTGGATCCCGGCCTCCTCGATGTGCTGCATCACCGCGGCGATCACGACGCGGCGGCCGTCGCACAGCGCGTCGACGTCCAGCTCGAACGCGTCCTCGAGGAACCGGTCGAGCAGCACCGGGTGCTCGGGCGAGGCCTCGACCGCCTGCTGCATCATGGAGTCGAGCGAGTCCTCGTCCCAGCAGACGAACATCGCCCGGCCGCCCAGCACGTAGGACGGGCGGACCAGCAGCGGGAAGCCGATCCGCCGCGCGATCCGGTGGGCCTCCTCGCGGTCGCGGGCGGTCCCCCACTCCGGTGCGCGGATCCCCAGCTCCGCCAGCAGCGCCCCGAAGCGCTGCCGGTCCTCGGCCAGGTCGATGCTGTCGGGCGAGGTCCCGAGGATCGGCACCCCGGCCTGCGCCAGCGGGAGGGCCAGCCGCAGCGGCGTCTGCCCGCCGAACTGGACGATCAGCCCCTCCGGGCGCTCGCGCTCGACGATCTCGAGCACGTCCTCCAGCGTCAGCGGCTCGAAGTAGAGCCGGTCGGAGGTGTCGTAGTCGGTCGAGACCGTCTCGGGGTTGCAGTTGACCATGATCGACTCGATCCCCTCCTCGCGGAGGGCGAACGAGGCGTGGCAGCAGCAGTAGTCGAACTCGATCCCCTGCCCGATGCGGTTGGGGCCCGAGCCCAGGATCATCACCTTGCGGCGCGCCGTCGGGGCCGCCTCGCACTCCTCCTCGTAGGTCGAGTAGAGGTACGGGGTGTGGGCTTCGAACTCGGCGGCGCAGGTGTCGACCCGCTTGAAGACGGGCCGGATCCCGGCCCGGTGCCGGCGCTCCCGGACCGTCTGCTCCGGGCCGCGCAGCAGCACGCCGAGCTGCCGGTCCGAGAACCCCGCGCGCTTGGCCTGCGCCAGCAGCTCGTCCGGCGCGTCCTCCAGCGTGAACGCCCGCAGCTTCCCCTCGATCGCGACGATCCGCTCGATCTGCCGCAGGAACCAGGGGTCGACGTTCGTGCGCCGCGCGATCTCGTCGACGCTCCAGCCGGCCAGCAGCGCGTGCTTGATGTAGAAGAGCCGCTGCCAGTTGGGGGTGGTCAGGCGCTCCGAGAGCCGGCTCGGTTCGACCACCTTGGTGCCGTCGCCGCCCAGCCCGTAGCGCCCGGTCTCGAGCGACCGCAGCGCCTTCTGCAGCGCCTCGGGGAAGGTCCGCCCGATCGCCATCGACTCGCCGACCGATTTCATCTGGGTCCCGAGGTCGGGCGGCGTGGTCGGGAACTTCTCGAAGGCCCAGCGCGGGATCTTGACGACCACGTAGTCCAGCGTCGGCTCGAAACTGGCGGGAGTGACGCGCGTGATGTCGTTGGGGATCTCGTCCAGGGTGTAGCCCAGCGCCAGCTTCGCCGCGATCCGCGCGATCGGGAACCCGGTGGCCTTGGACGCCAGCGCGGACGAGCGCGACACCCGCGGGTTCATCTCGATCACGAGCAGCCGCCCGCTGCCCGGCTCGACCGCGAACTGGATGTTGCTGCCGCCGGTCTCGACGCCGACCTGCCGGATGATCCGGATCGCGGCGTCGCGCATGTTCTGGTACTCGCGGTCGGTCAGCGTCTGGGCCGGCGCGACCGTGATCGAGTCCCCGGTGTGCACCCCCATCGCGTCGAAGTTCTCGATGCTGCAGACGATCACGACGTTGTCGGCGCCGTCGCGCATGACCTCCAGCTCGTATTCCTTCCAGCCGACGATCGACTCCTCGATCAGGACCTGGCGGATCGGCGAGGCGTCGAGCGCGTGGGGAACGAGCCGCTTCCACTCCTCGAGGTTCCAGACCACTCCTCCGCCCCACCCGCCGAGCGTGAACGACGGGCGCACCACCAGCGGAAAGCCGAACCGCTCGCGGATCGCCTCGGCCTCGTCGAGCGAGGTCGCGAACTCCCCGCCCGGCATCTCCAGCCCGGCCGCCTCGACCGCCCCGCGGAACAGCTCGCGGTTCTCGCAGACCTCGATCGCCCGGCGGTTGACGCCGATCGGCCGGACGCCGAAGCGCTCGAGGACGCCCTCCCGGTCCAGGTCGACCGCCAGGTTGAGCGCCGTCTGCCCGCCCACCGTCGGGAGCAGGGCGTCCGGGCGCTCGCGCTCGATGATGCGCGCGACGGCGGCCACCGTCAGCGGCTCGATGTAGGTCGCATCGGCCATCTCCGGGTCGGTCATGATCGTGGCCGGGTTGGAGTTGACGAGGACGACCTCGATCCCCTCCTCGCGCAGCGCCTTGCAGGCCTGGGTTCCCGAGTAGTCGAACT
>CAYZDB010000428.1:0-2338 GCA_964476985.1 uncultured Acidobacteriota bacterium
GATCGGCGTCGTGACGGTCGACCGCGCCGGAACGATCCTGTTCGCGAACGCATCGCTTGAGCAGATGTTCGGCTACGGGCCCGGCGAGCTCTCCGGGCAGAAGATCGAAGCGATCGTCCCGCCCGCGATCCGCGGGCGCCACGAGGGCCTGCGCGACGGCTACTGGAGCCACCCCGAGGCCCGGCCCGCCTCGCAGCGGCTCGAGATCAGCGGCTGGCGCAAGGACGGGACCGAGCTGGCGATCGAGGCCGCGCTCTCGCACGTGCGCGTCGGCGGCGAGGAGTGGGTCACGGCGCTGGTCAGCGACGTCTCCGAGCGGCGCGCGATCGAGCGCGCGCTCTCGTCGTCCGAGACCAAGCTGCGGGCGATCGTCGAGAGCGGGACGCAGGCGATCGCGCTGATGGACCCCGCCGGGACGGTGCTCGCGATCAACCGCAACATGCGCGAGACGGTCGAACGGCTGTTCGGCGGCAGCGTCGACGCCGGCGACCCGCTCCCGGCCCTGCTGCCGCCCGCCAACCGCGCCGCGGTCGAGGCCGGCCTCGCCGCGGCGGCGCAGGGCGAGACGCTGACCGTCGAGCGCGAGCTGACCTCCTGGCGCGGGGAGCCGCACTGGTTCGAGATCACCTACGCGCCGGCGGCCGGCCCCGCCGGCTCGGTCTCGATGGTCTCGATGACCGTGCTCTCGATCGACGAGCGCAAGCGGGCCTCGCTCGCGCTCGAGCGCAGCGAGGAGCGGCTGTCCGCGATCCTGCGCTTCTCGTGGGACATCATCGCGATCGTCGACCGCGACGGCCGCGTGCGCTCGGCCAGCCCGTCGGTCGAGCGCGTGCTGGGGCGAGCCGGGTCCGAGCTGGCCGGGATCGCGCTGCTCGACCTGGTCCACCCCGACGACCGCGAGGTGCTGTCCTCGCTCGCCAGCCCGGGCACCGGCGGCCGCTGGCTCGAGGCGCCGGTCGAGGCCCGCTTCGCGCACGCCGACGGCTGGTGGGTGCCGCTCGAGGTCGTGGCCAGCGACCAGCGCGCCGCCGACGCGGCCGGCGGCGTGATCGTCAACCTGCGGGACGTCTCGCAGCGGCGCGCCGCGGAGGAGGCGCTGCGCCGCTCCGAGCAGAAGCTCTCGGCCAGCGTGCGCAACTCGATGCTGGCCTTCATCGAGTGGGACCGCGAGGGGCGGGTCGCGGGCTGGAACCCCGCGGCGGAGCAGATCTTCGGCTGGCGGCGCGAGGAGGCGCTGGGGCAGCACGCCTTCCTGATCGTGCCCGAGCCGGCGCGCGCCGCCGTGGCGCAACTGCTGGAGGACCTCGGGCGCGGCACCGGCGGCACCCACTCGGTCAACCAGAACGTGACGCGCGACGGCCGGATCATCACCTGCGAGTGGTACAACTCCCCGCTGCTCGACGACGACGGCCAGGTCGTGGCGGTGGTCTCGCTGGCCCACGACATCACGCAGAAGCTGCGCGAGCAGGACGAGCTGAGGCGCGCCAAGGAGCTGGCCGAGGCGGCGGCGCGGGCCAAGAGCGAGTTCCTGGCCAACATGAGCCACGAGATCCGCACGCCGATGAACGCCGTGATCGGGATGACGACGCTGCTGCTCGACAGCTCGCTCGACCCCGACCAGCGCGACGCGGCCGAGACGATCCGGCGCAGCAGCGAGTCGCTGCTGACGATCATCAACGAGATCCTGGACTTCTCCAAGATCGAGTCGGGCCGGCTGGAGCTGGAGAGCCTGCCGTTCGACCCGCGGCGGGTGCTGGTCGAGACGCTCGGCATGGTCCGTCCCGAGGCGGAGCGGCGCGGGCTGGCGCTCGACCTCGCCGTCGACGCCGGGCTCCCCCGCGCGGTGCTCGGCGACCAGACGCGGCTGTCCCAGGTGCTGCTCAACCTGGTCGGGAACGCGCTGAAGTTCACCGAGCGCGGCGCGATCCGCGTGCGCGTCAGCGCGGTCGAAGGGGCCGACCAGCCGCTGCTGCACGTCGCGGTGCAGGACACCGCGATCGGGATCCCGCCCGAGCGCCGCGACCGGCTGTTCTGCTCCTTCTCTCAGGTCGACGCGTCGACCACGCGGCGCTTCGGCGGGACCGGGCTGGGGCTCGCGATCAGCAAGCGGCTGGTCGAGCTGATGGGCGGGGTGATCTGGGTCGAGAGCGAGGTCGGCTCCGGCTCGACCTTCCACTTCACCTTCGTCGCGCCGCCGACCGACCTGCCGGTCGCGTCGCCCGCCGCCCCGGGCGAGGCCTGGTTCGACCGCTCGCTGGCCGACCGCGTCCCGCTGACGATCCTGCTGGTCGAGGACAACCCGGTGAACCAGCGCGTCGCGCTGCGGATGCTCGAGCGG
>CAYZDB010000429.1:0-2317 GCA_964476985.1 uncultured Acidobacteriota bacterium
GAGCGTCCGCGCCAGCCAGGCCGCGAGCGCGTCGTCGAGCACCACGCCACGCTCCCCCTCGAGCGCCAGGTAGTCCTGCAGGAAGCCGCGCGCGTAGCCGACGGCGCGCGCCCCCTCGGTCGCCAGCTGCTGCGCGGCCTGGCGCGCGGCCACGACCCGGAGCGATGCGCCCAGCGCGAGCAGCGGCAGCAGTCCGGCGGCCAGCAGCAGCACCGCGACCTGGACGCGGAACCGCCCGACGAGGCGCCGAGCTCCCTCCGCCAGCGCGGCGCGCGAGGCGGAGGGGTCGGTCGCGAACCGGCGCAGCGCGAGCGCGCCCAGCGCGAGCGCGGCGGCGAGAACGCTCCAGCTGACGGCCGTCGCCCCGATCGCGACGGGGCGCGGCGGGAAGACGATCGCGGAGACCGTTCCCTCGCCGTCGGGCAGGTCGAGGACCGCCGCCCGGCGCCCCTGGACCGGCGCCCGGCGCCAGGCCGGCTCGGGCGGCGCGGCGGGCGGCGGCAGCGGCGCGGGCTCGACGTCGGAGTGGACGACGCGACGCGCCGCGTCGTACCAGGCCAGGCGCGGCTCGAGCTCGGGCGAGGAAGGGAAGAGCGCACCGTCGCGGCCCGCGCCCCGCCGCGCGCGCAGCGGGTCGCCGCCGGCGAAGCCGGGGAGGTTGCCCGGCTCCTCGAGCACGGCGGCGATCCACCACCCGCCCTGCGGCCGTGCGCGCTGCGCCAGGCGGACGCGGAAGGTCCCGCCGACGAACGACAGCGCGACCTGCGCCGGGCGTTCCGTGCCGGCCCGGTCGCGCCCGAGCGCGGCCAGCTGGGGGACCGGGTCCAGCGGCGGGAAGCCGGTCGCGAAGGCGTCGACGAGCCGTCCGTCGGCGTCGTACTTCCAGACCCCGGAGGAGAGCCCCAGCCGGCCCAGGGGGCTGTTCCACCAGAGGTCGATCGCGTCGCGCTCCGGGGACAGCGAGGCCGGGTCGGGATCGGGTCGCGTCAGCGCCAGCGCGCCGTCGAGCGCGCGGTCCCACGTCTTCTCGCGCGAGGCGATCGCGGGGGCCACGACGTCGTCCACCGCGTGCCGCTGCGCCGCCGGGACCGCGAGACCGTGCGCGGCGGCCGCCAGCGCGCCGGCGCCGAGCGCCGCGACCAGCCCCTTCGCCCAGCCGCTGCGCGGCCACGCGGCCCCGGGCTCCAGCCGGGCCGCGAGCACGAACGCCGCCCAGGCCGGCGACACGAGCGCCAGCGCGAGCGCGGCCGCGATTCCCCGGCTGCCGCGCGGACCGATCAGCTCGAGCAGCGACAAGCGCTCGCCCAGGGTGAGCGCCGCGGCCAGCGCGAGGCCGCCGGCGGCGGTGGCGAGCGCCGCCCAGGCCAGGCCGGCGCGGGCGCGCGGCCGGTGCGGGAGCGGGACCAGCGCGGCGAGCGCGACCAGCGTGAGCCCGCTCAGCGCGGCCGCGGCGGGCGTGTCGACCAGCGGGGCGAGCGGACCGAGGGAGCGCGCGGTCCCCGCCGACAGCCAGCCCTCCGTGCCGAGCCGTCCCAGCCGGTCCAGCGCGCCGGGAGCGGCGGCCAGCGCGAGGCGCCCGGCGACGAGCGCCGCCCCGGCGCCGCGCCGGAAACCGAGCGCGTAGAGCGCGAGCAGCAGCGCCGCGAGGCGTGCCGCCAGCAGCGTGCGCCGCGCGCCCAGGCGGGCCCGCTCTGCCGCGGCCGGCAGGACCTCGAGCGAGACCCGCGCCACGACCTGCCCGCCCGGCGCCATGAGCGGGACGAGCGACCAGTAGGGAGCCGCCTCGGCGGTGCCGCGGGTCGGCTCGACCGGCGCGCGGACCCCTTCGCCCCAGGCCTGCCAGCGCACGCTGGCGTCGACGCCGGGCCCGAGGTCCCGACCCAGCGCACCAGCCGCCGGCTCCGCCGGCAGCGGGACCTCGGCCAGCAGCACGCGCGGGCTCCCCGCGACCGGGCGCGCCACGACCAGCCGCAGCGCGAGCCCCCGCCGCAGCGCGATCACGGCGGGTGGCGTGGCGAGCTGCACGCGCAGCGCCTCGCGCTCGTCCGCGGAGAGCCGCATCCCCGCGCCCGACCAGGCGGTCACGGTGGCGAGGTCCGACCCGGACAGGACCAGCGACGCGTCGTCGCCGAGCGCGCTGCGCCGCGCGTCGAGCCAGCCCGCGACCGCCTCCCCGTCGGCGGGGGGCTCTGCGCGCAGGACGGCGTCCGCCGCGCCGAGTTGCGCCGACCAGCTCCGCTCGACCTGCTGGACGGCGCCCGCGAGGCGCTCGTAGGGGGGGCGGCGCGGGGCCAGCTCGGAGAGCCCCGCGACGGCC
>CAYZDB010000430.1:0-2314 GCA_964476985.1 uncultured Acidobacteriota bacterium
CGCGCCGCCTCGAGCGTCACCGGCCCGCCCATCGAGTGGCCGACCAGGATCACCTGCGTCAGCCCGAGCGCCTCGACGACCGCCTTCACGTCGTGGGCGAAGGCCTCGACCGTGTAGCGCGACCTCCCGCGGCCCGACGCGCCGTGCCCTGCCAGGTCGAGCGTCACGACGCGGTGGCGGTCCTGCAGCGCGGCGACCGCCCCCTTCCAGAACCCCTGGTTGCCGCACCAGCAGTGGACGAAGACGACCGCCGGCTCCCCCGCTCCCTCCGCGCGATACGCGATCGGGATCCCGTCCGCCGATAGGGTCGGGCGCATCCCGGGCCTCCTCAGTCCTCGCGCGCCCCGAAGATCGCGCGGTGCTGCTCTTCCAGCTCCTTGGTCCGCTTCGCGCTGAGCGGCCCCAGCGCGGCGATCGCGCGCCGCAGCCGGATCCGCACGACGTCGCTCCCTAGCACCGCCATCGAGTCGAAGATCGGCGTCGAGGCCGTCGCGCCCGTGACCGCGACGTAGAACGGCCGCGTCAGGTCGCGCAGCTTGATCCCCGTCGCCTGCTCCAGCTTCGCGAACAGCGCCTGGATGTCGTCCTTCTCGAAGCGGCGCATCCGCTCCATCTCCCAGACCGTGACCTGGAAGATCGCCTGCAGCTCCTCGGGCGACTTCCCCTTGAGCTGCAGCGCCGTCGCATCCAGCGGCACCGCGTCGGCGAAGAAGTGGGCCGTCAGGAAGCCCCAGTCGCCCAGCGTCTCGAGCCGCGGCTGGGCCAGCGGGAGGATCTTCAGCAGGCGCTCGTCCGAGAGCGCCCAATCCTTCAGCCGCGCCAGCAGCTGCTCCGGCGCGTGGCTCTCTCGGATGTAGCGGCCGTTGAGCCAGCGCAGCTTCTCGACGTCGAAGACCGGCCCGCCCAGCGAGATCTCCTCCAGCTTGAACTTCTCGATGAAGTCGGCCAGCGGGAACTTCTCGTCCTCGCCTGGCGGGGCCGAGCCCATCAGCGCCAGGAAGTTGACCAGCGCCTCCGGGAGAAACCCTGCGCTGCGGTAGTAGGCGATCGAGGTCGGGTTCTTGCGCTTGCTGAGCTTGGTCTTGTCCTTGTCGTTGTTGCGCAGCAGCGGCAGGTGGCAGAAGACGGGCGGCTCCCAGCCGAAGTACTCGTAGAGCAGGAGGTGCTTCGGCACCGAGTTGATCCACTCCTCGCCGCGGATGACGTGGCTGATCCCCATCAGCCGGTCGTCGACGACGTTGGCCAGGTGGTAGGTCGGGAAGCCGTCGGACTTGAGCAGCACCTGGTCGTCGACGCTGGCCCAGTCCTTGTGGATCTCGCCGTGCAGGAGGTCCCGGATCACGCAGTGCCCTTCCAGCGGCACCTTCATCCGCACCACGAACGGCTCGCCGGCCGCGGCGCGGCGCGCCGACTCCTCCGGCGGCAAGCCGCGGCACAGCCGGTCGTATCCGCCCGGCTGCCCCTTCGCCTTCTGCTCGAAACGCATCTCCTCGAGCCGCTGGGGCGTGCAGAAGCAGCGGTAGGCGTGCCCCTTCTCGAGCAGCTCGTCGACGTGGCGGCGGTAGATCGCGGTCCGCTCGCTCTGACGGTACGGGGCGCACGGCCCGCCGACGTCCGGCCCCTCGTCCCACGGGAGGCCCAGCCAGCGCAGCGAGTCGAGGATCGCCTGCTCGGATTCCCGCGTGGAGCGCGCCTGGTCGGTGTCCTCGATCCGCAGGATGAACTTCCCCCCGCGGCTCTTCGCGAAGGCGTAGTTGTAGAGCGCCTGGTAGGCGGTCCCCACGTGCGGGTCGCCGGTCGGCGAGGGGGCGACGCGGACGCGGACGGGGCGGTCGGCGGGCGGGTTCGGCATGGCGCGCGATTCTAGCGCGGATCCCCGGAGGGGAAGATCAGAAGGTCCAGGCGAACGGCCCCGGCAGATCCTCGATCCGCTTCGGCAAGGCGCCGGCTCCGGCCGGAACCGCCAGCGCCGCGTCCAGCGCGCCGAGCGAGCGCACGGCTCCCGGCAGCCCCACGCCGCCCCAGTCGGCGAGGCCAACTCCCGCGAGGTTCCCGGCCTCGAGCAGCCGCGCCGCGAGATCGACGCGCAGCGGGGACGCCAGCGAGAGCACGGCCAGCAGCTTCCCCTTCATCGCCGGGTCGTTCGCCAGCGCCAGCGCGCGCGCCGCGAGCGGCGCCGCGCCTTCGGCGCTGACGAGCACGACGAGGCTGGCCGGCCCGGCGCCGGCGGCGTCGAGAGCGCCGGTGCTCGGGCCGTGCTTCCACGCCGCGCGGAGCGCCGCGACCTGCCCGGAGTAGGGCGGCGGGAAGGCCG
>CAYZDB010000431.1:0-2313 GCA_964476985.1 uncultured Acidobacteriota bacterium
CTACCGCGCCGACGACCTGCACCTCGGCCAGCCGGTCGCGCTCAAGTTCCTGCCGCCCGCCTTCGCCGCCGACCCGCGCCGGCTGGCGGTCTTCCACAACGAGGTCCGGCTGGCGCGCGAGGTCTCGCATCCCAACGTCTGCCGCGTGCACGACATTGGCGAGGTCGAAGGCAAGGTCTTCCTCTCGATGGAGTACGTCGACGGCGAGGACCTGGCCTCGCTGCTGCGGCGGATCGGGCGGGTGCCGCACGACAAGGCGCTGGAGATCGCGCGCCAGGTCTGCGCCGGCCTCGCCGCCGCGCACCAGAAGGACGTGCTTCACCGCGACCTGAAGCCGGGCAACGTGATGATCGACGGCCGCGGCCGCGCGCGGATCACCGACTTCGGCCTGGCCGCGCTGACCGGCACCGTCGGCGACGCCGACATCCGCTCCGGCACGCCGGTCTACATGGCGCCCGAGCAACTCGCCGGCCAGGAAGTCACCAAGCGCAGCGACATCTACGGCCTGGGGCTGGTGCTCTACGAGCTGTTCACCGGCCGCCGCGCGATCGAGGCGAAGACCGTCGAGGACGTCCGCCGCCACCACGTCGAGGCGGCGATCGAGCCGCCGTCGAGCCTGGTCGGCGACCTCGACCCGGCGGTCGAGCGGATCATCCTGCGCTGCACCGACCGCGATCCCTCGCGCCGGCCCGCCACGCCGCTGGCGGTCGCCGCCGCGCTGGCCGGCGGCGACGCGCTGGCCGCCGCGCTGGCCGCGGGTGAGACCCCCAGCCCGGAACTGGTCGCCGCCGCCGGCGAAGAAGGCGCGCTGCGCCCGCGCGCCGCGTGGGCCTGGATGGGTCTGGCCGCCGCCGCGGTGCTGGCCTGGGCCGCGATCGAAGCCGGCCACTCGATGCTGGCGCAGCAGCCGCTGCCGCTGCCACCCGACGCGCTGGCCGAGCGCGCGCGGCAGGTCCTGGCCTCGACCGGCCAGCCGACCGAGCGTCGCGACTGGACGCGCCGCTTCACCAACGACCAGGGCGCGATCGACTGGCTCTCCGGCCAGAACGGCGGCCCGCCGTCGTGGCAGGGGCTGTTCCCGGGCGTGATTCGCCCCACGCTCTTCCGCTACCGCCAGTCGAGCGCCGCGTTCGAGCCGCTCAACTGGTTCGGAATCGTCGGCAGCCAGGATCCGCCACACGCCACGCCAGGCGTCAGCTCGGTCGTGCTGCGCTCCGACGGGCGGCTGGTCGAGCTGTTCGTCGCGCCGCCGCAGCACGAGACCGAGGGAACCGCAGCCGATGATGCCGACGCGATCGTCGCCGCCGATTTCACCCCGCTGCTGAGCGCCGCCGGCCTCGATCCGGCCGCGCTGAAGCCGTCCGCGCCGCAGTGGTCGCCGCCGTTCTTCGCGGAACAGCGCGCGGCCTGGACCGGCACGCTGCCTGGCGCCGACACGTACCCCCTGCGCGTCGAGGCGGCGTCCTATCGCGGCCGGCCCAGCTACTTCCTCGTCGTCGACCCGTGGGTCACGGTCGCGCGCGCGAAGGCCCCGGACCCGGGCCCGGCCAACCTGATCAGCACCCTGGTGATTGTGGGCGCGATCATCGGCTCGGCGCTGCTCGCGCGGCAGAACGTGCGGCTCGGCCGGGGCGACCGGCGGGGCGCCTGGCGGGTGGCGGCGGCGCTCGCCGCGCTGACCGCCCTGACCAACGGGCTGCGCATGCAGATGCCGCAGGGGGTCGAGGCCGCCTGGGACCGTTTCGCCGCCGCGACGGCAGTGGGGCTCTTCATCGGCCTGATCGTCTGGCTGCTCTACCTGGCCTTCGAGCCGATCGTGCGGCGCAGCCGGCCGCAGGTGATCGTCTCGTGGTCGCGTTTTCTGTCCGGACGCTGGGGCGACCCGCTGGTCGGACGCGACCTGCTGATCGGCTCGGCGCTGGGCCTGGCGCTGGGCGCGGTCTCGCGGATGCGCTTCGTCCTGCCGGGCTGGCTCGGGCTGCCGCCGGCGCTCCCCTACGCCGGCGACGTCGGGAGCCTGTCCTCGGTGCGCGACGCGCTGGCGTCGGCGCTCAACAGCGCCGTCGGCGCGGCCATCGCGGCGATGCTGATGACCTTCTTCGTCGCGCTGGGAACCCGCACGGCGTCGTCGCGCCGCTGGGGGATCCCGCTCTTCTACGCGTTCGCGGTGCTGTTCACCTACCTCGCCATGGACGACACGCCGATCGAGCTGCGGCTGCCGCTGTCGCTCGCCGGGGCCGCGATCTATTCGCTGGCCTTCGTGCGGTACGGGCTGGTCGCGGGCTTCGCGATGGTCTTCATGCTGAGCTGGCG
>CAYZDB010000432.1:0-2306 GCA_964476985.1 uncultured Acidobacteriota bacterium
GACCGCCGGCGCGGGCCGCGACCTGGCGCGCGCGGCGCTGATCGCGGAGAAGATGGTGCGCGATCCCGACTGCGTCGTGTTCCTCGCGCTCTCGGGTCCGCTCGTCGCCTCCGGGTTGAAGCGGGCAATCCTGGCGCTGATCGAGCGCAACCTGGTGGACGCCGTCGTCGCGACCGGCGCGATCCTGATCGACCAGGACCTGCTCGAGGCGCTCGGCGCGACGCACTTCGTCGGCTCGACTGGGGTCGACGACGAGGAACTGCGCGCGCTGCACGTCGACCGGATCCGCGACGTCTTCGCCGACGGCGACCGGCGGCGCGACCTGGCCGGCACGGTGGCCGAGGTGGCAGACGGGCTGGGGCCCGGCCCCTGCTCCTCGCGGCGCTATCTCGACGCGCTCGGCGCGTGGCTCGGGCGCGGCGGGCACGACACCCCCTCGCTGCTGCGAAGCTGCCACGAGCGACGCGTCCCGCTCTTCGCCCCCGCGCTGGCCGACTCCGCGGCCGGGCCGGGACTGGTGGTGCACCGCGCGCGCCGCGGCGCGGACGCGCTGGCGCTGGACGGGATCGCGGACCTGGCGGAGCTGACGCGGCTCAAGCTCGAGGGGGGGCGGCACTCCGGCCTGCTCGCGATCGGCGGCGGCGTGCCCAAGAGCTCCGTGCTGCAGACCGTGGCCGCGGCCGAGGCGCTGGGCGCGGTGGCCGCCCCGCACCGCTACGCGGTGCAGATCACGGTCGCGGGAGAACGGGGCGGCGGCCGCTCGGGAGCGCCGTTCGCCGAGGCCTGCGCGCGGGGCGAGGTCGAGATCGACTACGCCCAGGCCGTGGCGGCCGAGGCGGCGCTGGCGCTGCCGCTGCTGGTCGGCGCGCTGCTCCAGCGCGGCGCCGGCGCGGGCCGGACGGCACGGCGCCTGGCCGATCGCCTGGAGAACCGAGGACAGCTACCGTAGGTCGCGCCCGACCGACTTACGGTCGCTGTCCCCGTATTCCGAGCTGCGACGCGAGGAAGGCGTAGATGTCGGCGTAGCTCTCGACCTCCTGGCGCCGCAGGTCGGCCCCGCCGTGGCCGGCGTTGCGCTCCAGGCGCAGCAGGGCCGGCCGCGACGGATCGGCCTGCGCGGCCTGGATCGCGGCCGTGAACTTGCGGGCGTGCATCGGGTCGACCCGGTCGTCGCTGTCGGCCGACATCATCAGCAGCGCCGGGTAGGCGGTGCCGTCCTTCACGTGGTGGTAGGGGGAGTAGGCGAAGAGGGTCGCGAACTGTGCCGGGTCCTCGGCCGAGCCGTACTCCTCGATCCAGGTCCGGCCGCTGCCAAACAGGTGGTAGCGGACCATGTCGAGCAGCGGGACCTGGCAGACCACGGCGCGGAACAGCTCGGGGCGCTGGACCATCGCCGCCCCGACCAGCAGTCCCCCGTTCGAGCCGCCGCGGATCGCCAGCTTCTCCGGGCGCGTGTAGCCCTCGCGGACCAGCCACTCCGCCGCCGCGAGGAAGTCGTCGAAGACGTTCTGCTTCTGCTCGAGCATCCCGGCGCGGTGCCAGGCCTCGCCGTACTCGCCGCCCCCGCGCAGGTTGGGGTAGGCGATCATCCCGCCGGCCTCGAGCCAGGGGTAGGCGTAGGCGTTGAATGCCGGCGTGAGGCTGACGTTGAAGCCGCCGTAGCCATAGAGCTGGCAGGGGTTGCTGCCGTCGCGCGCCAGGCCCCGGTGGTGGACCAGGAACATCGAGACCCGGGTCCCGTCCTTCGAGGGGTACCACACCTGCTCGACCACGAAGCGCGAGGGGTCGACCGGGACCGCGATCCGCGCCCAGACCTCGGTCTCGCCCGAGGCGACGCCGGTGCGGTAGATCTCGGGCGGGTAGGTGAACGACGAGAACGAGAAGAAGGCCTCGTCGTCGTCCTCCTGGCCGGAGAACCCGCTGGCCGAGCCGATCCCCGGCAGCGCGACCGCGCGCTCGAAGCGGCCGTCCGTCCCGTGGACCCGGATCGCGCTGGCGGCGTTCTCCAGGTACGAGAGCACGAGCCGCCCGCCGACGACCTGCGTCGCCTGCAGCGCGGCCGACGGGTGCTCGGGCACGACCTCGCGCCACCCGGCCCGCTCCGGGTGCGACGGGTCGGCGACCATCACCCGCCCGCGCGGCGCGCCGTCGTCGGTCTGGACGAAGAACCGGTCGCGGAACGGCACGACCGAGAACTGCGCGCGGACCCCCTCGACCAGCGTGCGCCACCCCGCGTCGCCGGCGGCGAGATCCCTGTAGTAGACGTCGTTCGCGACCCAGCCGTGGCTGATCGAGGCGACGAGCCA
>CAYZDB010000433.1:0-2303 GCA_964476985.1 uncultured Acidobacteriota bacterium
ACCTCGTTCAACGCCGGCGCAAGCTTCGGAGCGGATGTCCTGGTCACGGCGATGTCGGGGCTTACGGCACCGGTCACCGTCAAGGTGCATCGATCGACCAGCAAGGGGCAGTCGTACACCGCGACGGTCGCGGAGCTGTGCCCCTCGCCCCCGACGCCTATCGGTCCCTTTCCCGCTCCGACCTCGGCAACCGGCGTGCAGCTGTACTGACTCGAGGGGACCGGCATGAACGGCAGCGTCAGGTCGAAACGGTCGACGAACGAGGGGCAGTCCTTCGGCACGTCGGTGACCCACACCAGCACCGCTGTCGGGCCGGGCACGCTGGCCTGCACGGCGACCATCGCGCTGCCCCGCACCGCTGCGGGCGTGTGGGTGCTGGCCTGGAACGACATCCGAGACGATGACGGGCTGGTACAGCGCAGCGACGTCTACGCCCGCAGTTCCACGGACGGGGCCACGTGGGGGGCCGAACAGCGGGCGGATGGCGGGTCCGCCGGTGCCGCCCAGAGCTCCCTGGGGGCGATCCCCGCGGTCTCCACGAACGACGTCGTGCTCGTCTATCGTGATGCCCGGGACGATCCCCGCTCATTCAACCTGTACCGCAATCGCTCCGCTGCCGACCCGCTCGCGTTGGGCGCAGGCGGCCGGATCGACGTCGATGCGGGCCAGGATAGCCCGCGAGGCATCGGCGTTGTCGCAGTCGCGACAGACGGTGCCGGTCGCGTGTACGCCGCCTTCTCGGCCTTCGTCAGCGGGGCTTTCACCGACGTGTTTGTGGCGACGAGCCACGACGGCGGGCATTCGTTCGGCGCGCCGGTGCGCGTCGGCGGGTCTGCGGCAGGGACGATGATGGGCTTCTTCCCGGTGATCGCCGCCGAGCCGGGCGGACATATCTATCTGGCTTACGAGATCAACACCGGGGCTGCCGCGTCCGGTTTCGGCATCCGGGAAGTGCGCTTCAACCGCTCGTCGGACCTCGGCGCGACCTGGCAGGCCTCGGACCTTGTTCTGGATTCCTCGATGGAGAACTCCGGTCCAGGCTATTACGCGCATTGGGACCGGGTTCCCACGCCACAGGTCTTCGCCGGCGCGGGACGCCGCGTGCTCGTCACCTGGACCAACGAGATCGACGTCTTCCTGGCTCGATCTGCGGACTACGGCGCGAGTTTCACCACCAATGCCGTCGATCAGGAGTCGCGCTGCAGCAACGTGGCGTACTCCCAGGCCTGCGTGGGCGGAAGTACCTTCGTGATCGCCTACGAGGCCCCGAAGGCCGGCTCGTCGAGCACGAGCGTCTGGCCGGCCACCAGCAAATATGCCGGCCTCTCCTGGGCGCCGCGGGTGCAGGTGCGCCCGGAGTCGGCGGAGTCCGTCAGCGACGACCACGCCGTCGCATGCGACGGGGCGGGCGGCGCCGTCGTCGTCTGGTCCGACTTCTGCAGCGGAGACAACCGCGGTGCGCTTCATGCCTACCGGTTCACCGGAGCGAGCTGGCTCGGCGACGTCGTGGTTGCGGGCCCGGCGACGGGAAACAACGACTACCCGCGCGTGACGTTCGCCTCACCGACCGTCGCGGTGGTCGTGTGGGACAACACGCGAGGCCCGGAAGTCGACGCGGCCCGCTCAACCGACGGCGGCGCGACCTTCCCGAGCTACCAGCGGCTGAGTTCCTCTCCGCCGGGTGCACCGCGAAACGCCGCAGGGCGCCTTCACGAACAACTACTTCGCCCTCGGCCGCGGTCTCGCCTCGGCTCCGGGCGTCGCCCATTTCGGCTGGGCCGGCCTGCGCGGGAGCTGGTCGGTCACGCCGCCGTTCACCGCCTGGGACCTCGGCGACCTGGACCGCGACGGCGCCGCGGCCGGCGCCGGCTGCAACGACGAGGACGCGGCGGTCGTGGCCGCCCCGGCCGTCGTCTTCGGCGTCCGGCTGCAGCCGGTCGAGGGCGCGACGCGCCTGTCGTGGGACTCGCAGGACGCGACCGCCGGGTCTGGCACCGTCTACGACGTCGCCTCCGGCTGGCTCAGCGACCTGCTCGCCGGCTGGGACTACGGCGACGCCACCTGCCCAGCGGCTGGCCTCGGCGACACGCCGTACGACGACACCAGCGCCGACCCTGCGGCCGGCGACGGCGTCTTCCGACTGATCCGTGCACGAAACTCCTGCGCTGCCGAGAGCTGCGGCGACTCGTCGCTGCTTCCGATCCGCGCGACGCGCTCGACGCGCTCGACGCGGTGAGCCCCTGTCTGTAGGGGCGGCGCGTTCGGAGGCCCCGGGATCGCCGACCCGCCCCGACGGGCGGCGG
>CAYZDB010000434.1:0-2283 GCA_964476985.1 uncultured Acidobacteriota bacterium
GGGCCTCCGGGCGCGATTATCGGGGCCGCTCATCCCTTCGGCCACGCCGCGCGACTCGCGCTATCGTGGGCCGTTTCCAGGAGGATCCCGTGCGCTTCCGTCGCCTGGTGCTCCCGCTGATCGTCTCCGCCGCGGCCCTCGCCGGCCCGGCCGCCCCGGCCCGGGCCAGCAGCGCGGCCGTGCCGCCCGAGTGGGCGCCGGCCGTCGCGCGCGCCGCCGAGGCCTACGAGGCCGGACGCTGCGCCGAGGTCCTGGCCGCGTTCGCCACCCTGCCGGCCGAGGCCGCGACAGCGCTCGACGGCGTCTCGCTCTACCGCTGGGGGTTCTGTGCCGGCAACACGGGGCGCAGCGACGCCTTCGACTTCTACCGCCGCGCGGCCGAGAAGCTGCAGGCCGAGACCGCCGCCCCCGGCGCACCGCTCGACGCCTACTTCTACCGCGTCAACGCGCTGCTCAACCTCGACCTGGCGCCGGAGGCCGAGGCCGCCGCGAAGCTGGCGGTGGAGCGCTACCGCGCCGGAACGCTGACCGTGCCGCAGGACGACGCCACCGCCTGGTTCCGGCTGGGAAAGCTCTTCAACGACTCGGGCGACCCGCAGGGGGCGATGGCGCCGTTCGGCCGCGCGCTCGACGCCGCCGCCGCGCGGCCCGGTTCGCTGCGCGCGGCCTACCTGGAGCGGATCGCCAACGCCGCCCGCCTGGCCGGCGACGCGGCGCTGGCGCAGCGCGCGAACGCGATGCTGCTGGCCGCTTCCAGCGCGCCGGGGGCGACGCCGGACAGCCCGCTGCAGCGGATGCGCGCGCTGGTCCGGGCCGGGCAGTACGACGACGCCCGCAAGCTGCTCGAAGAGATGTCCCGCGACCGCGGGGACCTGGGGATGGTCGCGCAGTACGCGCTGGGGGCGCTCGACCGGGTGCGCGAGGTCGAGACCCAGGGGGCCCGCCCCGACCCGCGCGCCAGCCTGGACGGGCGGGACTACCCGGGCGCGCTCTCGCTGGAGGAGGCGCTCACCGCGACCGGCCGCGAGGGCTGGACCGCGATCGGCGAGGGACGCGTGGTCGAGGTCCCGCGCAAGAACCGCAGCCTGCCGGGAACGCGGCCGGCGGCGTCGTTCGAGTCGATGCAGCGCCTGCTGCCGATCGAGTCGCGCTTCGCCGGGCTGCTGCTCGACGCCGTCGCGAGCGGCGCGCCGCTGCGCGAGTGGGCGGTGCAGGGCGGCTTCGCGCCGCTGATCCTCCAGCCGTGGGAGCGGCTGGTGATCGATCGCGACTCCGCCGCGCGCCAGGCCCAGGTGATCGACCTCAAGCAACCGTAGGGCGCGGCACCGAGCCGCGACCGGACCGCTCAGCGGTGCGCGACGATCGCGACGACCGCGCGCTCGGGCAGGACGCGCGCCAGCGCCATCAGGCGCCGCGCCCGCGCCTCGGGCGGGTCGGCCGCCCAGGGCTGGTAGAGCACGACTGGCCACGGCGCAGGCAGTTGCCCGGCCACCCGCTCGGCGATCCGCGCCAGCGCGGCCGACGCGCGCAGCTCGCCGCCGGCCCGCGGGGCCGCGACCTCGTACGGCCAGCCCCCCGCCTCCCCCGGCTCGCCGAGCCCCACGTCCTGCGGCGTGAACGGCCCCGGCGGGACGATGCCGGTCGCGGCCGCGATCCGCTCGGCCCAGGCCAGCGTCTCGAATCCCGGCGCGAGCTGGGTGTCGATCTCGCGCCGCCGCGCCTCGGCCTGCTCGAGCCGCGCGGTCAGCCCCCAGGGGTCCTCGACCCCCAGCCGCGCCGCCGCGCCGTGAGCGCGCCGCTCCAGCTCCTCGTGACGCTGCGCGAGCCGCGCCAGCCCCTCCGCGCGCCCGGCCCGCCGCGCCGCCAGCGCCCGGGCGCGCTGCCGGATCGCGGCCGAGGCCGCGGCCAGCGCCAGCGTCAGCCCCCCGGCCGCGAGCACCAGGTCCGGCTGGTGCCAGGACGCCGCGGCCAGCGCCGCCCCGACCGACGCCAGCGTCGCGAGGCCGGCCGCGAGCACCCCGCGTCGGACCCCGCGCAGCCGCTCGTCGAGCTGCCACTGCGTGCTCTCGAGCCGCCGCTTCCAGACGGCGATCGCGCGGCGGCGGCGCGGGTAGACGCGGAGCGCCTCCAGCTCCTCCGGCCCGAGCGCGGCCAGCGCGCGGGCGTGGAGCCGGTTCGCCTCGGCCTCCCCGCCCGGGGGGATCGGCGCCCAGCACGACGGGCCGGCCAGGATCGCCGCCGGCGCGGCGGCCGGGCGCGGCCAGTCGGGGGGCACGTCGACGA
>CAYZDB010000435.1:0-2278 GCA_964476985.1 uncultured Acidobacteriota bacterium
CACCTGCAGTGGCTGCTGGAGGAGATGGGGCGGGCCGGCGTGCCGCGGATCCTGTTCCTGCTCGACGCGCCGCACCTGTTCGAGGCGGCGGCGGAGCTGCCGGCCGAGGCGCTCGCGATCGACTGGCGGCTCGACCTCGCCGAGGTCCGGCGGAAGGTGGGCCCGGACCGCGCGCTGCAGGGGAACCTCGACCCGGCGGTCCTGCTGGCCGGGCCCGAGGCGACCCGCCGCGCGGCGCGCGAGCTGCTGGCGCGCGTGCCGGCCCGCGGGCACATTGCGAACCTCGGGCACGGCATCCTGCCCGAGGCCCCGATCGCCAGCGTCGAGGCGCTGGTCGAGACGGTCCACGCCGAGGAGGCGACCCGATGAGCTCCGCCCCGATCTCGCGCCGCGCCACCGCCGAGCTGATCGTCCGCTACGACCGGCCCGGCCCGCGCTACACCAGCTACCCGACGGCGGTCGAGTTCCACGAGGGGTTCACCGCCACGGACTACGAGCGGCACCTGGCGGCGGCCGACCCGCTGGGGGACGCGCCGCTCTCGGTCTACGTCCACCTGCCGTTCTGCGAGGAGCGCTGCACCTTCTGCGGCTGCCACGTGATCATCAGCCCGCACAAGGAGAAGGCGCGGCCCTACCTGGAGATGCTCGAGCGCGAGATCGACCTGGTCGCGGCGCGCCTGCCGCACCGCCGCAAGGTCGCGCAGCTCCACCTCGGCGGCGGAACCCCGACCTACCAGTCGCCCGCCGAGCTGACCCGCCTGCTCAAGCACTTCTTCTCCCACTTCTCGCCGATCGAGGGGGCCGAGCTGGCGGTCGAGGTCGACCCCCGGGTCACGACCGACGAGCACATCGACGCGCTGGCCCAGCAGGGCTTCAACCGGATCTCGCTCGGGGTGCAGGACTTCACCCGCGAGGTCCAGGTCGCGATCAACCGCGTCCAGTCGATCGAGGAGACCCGGCGGGTCGTCGAGCGGGCCCGGGCTCGCGGCTACACCGGCACGAACATCGACCTGATCTACGGCCTGCCGC
The DNA here is from genome assembly GCA_964476985.1 of uncultured Acidobacteriota bacterium. GTDB lineage: Bacteria > Acidobacteriota > Polarisedimenticolia > J045 > J045 > JALOKP01. The sequence continues at coordinate 1,030 of CAYZDB010000435.1, forward strand.
TGCAGACGCCCGACACGTTCGAGAAGACGGTGGAGGAAGTGATCGCGATGGGCGCCGACCGCGTGGCGGTCTACTCCTTCGCCTTCGTCCCCTGGATCCGCGGCAACCAGCGCAAGCTGATCGAGGACCAGCTCCCCTCGCGCGAGACCAAGGTGGAGCTGTTCTCGCTGGCCCGCGAGCGCTTCCTGCAGGCTGGCTACGAGGCGATCGGGATGGACCACTTCGCCCGGCCCGACGACGAGCTGGCGCGCGCCAAGCGCGAGCGGCGGCTGCGCCGCAACTTCCAGGGCTACACCGTGATCCCCGGCGACGACGTGCTGGGGCTGGGGATCTCGGCGATCGGCGACGTCCGCGGCTGCTACGCGCAGAACTACAAGAAGCTGTCGCAGTACCGCGAGGCGGTCGCGGCGGGCCGGCTGCCGATCGAGCGCGGCTTCGTCCGCTCCACCGACGACGACCTGCGCCGCGAGATCATCCACGAGCTGATGTGCAACTTCCGGCTCGAGATCCCGGCCTTCGAGAAGGCGCACGGCCTGCGCTTCGCCGAGACCTTCGCGGAGGACCTGAAGCGCCTGGCGGAGCACGAGGCGGAGGGGCTGGTGACGGTCACGCCGGAGCGGATCGAAGCCACGCCGGCGGGCGAGCTGTTCGTGCGCAACGTCGCGATGTGCTTCGACCGCTACTGGCGCGAGAAGCACGAGGGCTCGGACAAGCCGGTCTTCTCGCGGACGGTCTAGGGGGCCGGATGCCGAAGCGGCTGGTGATCGTCGGGGCCGGGATCTCGGGACTGGCTGCGGCGCGCGGCGCGGCGGAGCGTGCGGCGTCGGTGCCGGGCAGCCTCGAGATCGTCGTGCTGGAGCGGGACCCGCGCCCCGGCGGCAAGGCGGCGACGGTCGCCGAGCAGGGCTACCTGGTCGAGACCGGTCCGACCGGCTACCTCGACAACGACGAGGGGATGGACGAACTGGTCGCGCTGGCCGGGATGCGGGCCGAGAAGCTCCCGGCCAACGCCGCCGCGGCGCGGCGCTTCCTGGTCCGCGGCGGCGCGGTCCGCGAGATCTTCGCCCACCCGCTGAAGTTCGCGGCCGGCGGGATCATGTCGCCCCTCGGGATGCTGCGGATGGCGGCCGAGCCGTTCGTTCCGGCGCGCCGCGACGGCGCCGACGAGAGCGTCTGGTCGTTCGCGGCGCGGCGCGTCGGCCGGCAGGCGGCCGACCGGCTGATCGCGCCGATGATGCTCGGGATCTTC
>CAYZDB010000436.1:0-2248 GCA_964476985.1 uncultured Acidobacteriota bacterium
CACGAGCGGCTCGACCTCGGGCTGGAGATGGCCCGCTGGGCGCGGCGCGAGATCGCACGCAGCACCGACCTCCGGGTGATCGACGTGCCGCCCCCGCCGATTCCCGAGCAGCGGCCGGAGAAGCTGGCGGTCAACGACGTCTTCTGGAAGCGGCTGGGCGAGGACTTCCGCGCCGACATCATCGTCTCCGGCGTCGTCGACTACCGGATCGAGGACCTGTCGGGCTTCGTGACCCGCGACGACGAGGACCCGGTGACGCTGCAGACCGTGCGGCGCACGGTCTACACGGAGCGCCGGGGGTTCAAGCTGAAGGTCGAGCTGTTCGTGATCCAGGGGGACAACGGCGCGCTGCTCCTGGCCGATTCGTGGACCGAGGAGCGGGTGCTCGACGGCACCGCGGCCGAGGACCTGCAGATGTTCTACGAGAGCCTCGAGATGGCAAAGGACGACCAGCGCGCCGTCTTCCTGCCGATGACGATCCGGGAGCCGCGCTACCTGTGGCTGGAGTGACCATGAACACGCTGCGGAGATTCGCGTTCGGGCTGGCGCTCGTCGCGCTGGCCGCCCTGGCCACCCCGGGCCCCGCGTGGGCGCAGTTCGGCCGCAACAAGGTGACCTACGGCGACTTCAAGTGGACGATCTACGCCTCCCCCCACTTCGACGTCTACTACTACTTCGACGACGACCGGCTGCTGCAGCAGCTGGTCTCCGAGGCCGAGAGCGCCTACCTCGAGGTCTCGCGCACGCTCGACCACGAGCTGCGGATCCGGATCCCGCTGATCCTCTACCGGACCCACGCCGACTTCCAGCAGACCAACATCACGCTGGCCGAGCTGCCGGACGGGGTCGGGGCCTTCGCCGAGCCGATCCAGAACCGGATGGTCGTCCCGATCGACGAGCCCTCCGACAAGCGCTTCGCGCTGATCAAGCACGAACTGACCCACATCTTCGAGTTCGACATCCTCTACGGCGGGTCGCTGCGCCGGGCGCTGCGCGGCAACGCGCCGCTCTGGCTGATGGAAGGGCTGGCCAGCTACGTCGGCGACGACGAGGACAGCTTCGACCAGATGGTGATCCGCGACGCGGTCGTGAACAACATCGTTCCCCCGATCGCCGCGCTCAACGTGCTGAGCTTCCTGACCTACCGCTACGGCAACGCGGTCTTCTCGTACATCGAGGACAAGTACGGCGCGGAGGGGGTCCGGACCTTCCTGTTCGAGTTCCGCAAGCAGCTCGTCGGCGGGAACGTCGAGAAGGCCTTCAAGGACGCCTTCGGGCTCGACCTCGACCAGTTCGACCGGGAGTTCGCGCGCTGGCTGCGGCAGCGCTACCTGCCGATCCTGACCAGCAAGCGGGCTCCCGCCGAGTACGGCCCCGAGATCGGCGTGACCAAGCCGGGGCGCTACACGTTCTCGCCCTCGCTCAGCCCCAGCGGCGAGCTGATCGCCGCGCTGGCGACCCCCGGGATGGAGCTGGACGCGGTCGTGCTCTCGGCCCGCGACGGCAAGGAGGTCCGCAACCTCACGAAGGGCTTCACGACCCGCTTCGAGGACCTGATCGCGGGCGCGTTCGAGGCGAAGCGCGACATCAGCTGGTCCCCCGACGGCGACCGCGTCGCGTTCTTCGTCAAGCGCGAGAACGACCGGCCGCTGATGATCTACGACGTGACCAGCGGCCGGATCCAGGACCGGATCGGCTTCGCGGCCGTCACCAACGAGAACTCGCCGGCCTTCTCGCCGGACGGCCGGTGGATCGCGTTCTCCGGCAACCGCGACGGGGTGTGGGACATCTTCCTCTACAACCTCGAGACGAAGGAGCTGGTCAACGCGACCGAGGACGAGTACTACGACCTCAACCCCTCCTGGTCGGCGGACGGCCGGACGGTGCTCTACAACCGCCGGATCGGCGAGTTCCCGAAGATCTTCACGGTCGAGGTCGGCGCCCCCGAGCGCAAGACCCAGCTCACCGCCGGCGCGGCCTCCGACGTGCAGCCGACCTGGTCGCGCGACGGGCGGACGATCTACTTCAGCTCCGACCGCGGCCTGCACGGCGTCTACAACCTGCACCGGCTCGACCTTGCCACCGGCTCCGTCGAGCGCCTGACCGACCTGGTCGGCGGGGCCTTCGCCCCGATCGAACTGCTGCCCGACGCCGACCGGATCCCGCATCTGGCCTAGTCCGCGTTCGACGGCGGCACCATCCGGCTCTACCGGATGAAGCTTGCCGGCGCGGCGGTGGAGGAAGCGAT